>CAKZLT010000140.1 GCA_937127195.1 uncultured Saprospiraceae bacterium | reverse complement strand
ATACTATAAATGGAAATATAACTAACGGAAATTTAGCAGTACTTCCTCAAAATGATACAACATTGTATATTTTAGCTGAAAGTAATGGGTGTTCCACTATTGATAGTGTTTCGGTGGATGTTGTATTTGGACAAACTGGAATTATTGGTCTCATACCATAAAGACTTTTATTCATCAACATTTATTAAAATGAAAAAAGGTTTGTGTTTGTCATATTCATATATCTGAAGGACAATGTCTGTGATGCAGCTCATTTGCTTACCGATTTCTTTTTGTGAAACTTATAAGAGGCTGGCAAGTCATATCTCAGCTCTGTAAAGAAAACGCATAGTTAAGACTTCAAATATTTAAATTGTAGAGGATATTTCCTGTATTTTTCCTACCTGCTATTACTTCCATCTTAACTCCCCAGTCCTTGGCCCTCTTTTGTATGTGCTGTAGATGGAGGATTACACATCAGGCATTTCACACACTTTAGATATCAGAGTTGTAGACATGAAATGTATTAAACTGAGATCTGACTAGGTGTGACCTCATCATTGAAAAGAAGTGGTCAACAGGTGATGGGTATGAACTTACTTCTCGTGTAGATGTTTTATGAAGTGAGTACACTGCTGTCTTTGCCATTGTTAAAGCAGCCTTTAGGAACTTCATGTCCATCCCTTAAACAAGAGTAAAAGCAACATAACTACATATAACATAAGAGCTACAGGTACATGCAATAATTATTTTAAATATTTAAACCGTAAGGCGTTTTAGGCTCGATTTTTGTAGTTATGCAAGTGTTAGATTTCTGTCTGTTTTTTTTAAAAAAAAGATTAAATTTTTTAAAAAAAAGCTAAAACAATCAAAAAGTAGGATGAAAATCTATGTTTACAGAATTAAATAAAGAGTTCAGAGGCTATTCCATCTGCCAAGAATTTAGCCTTTTGAGTTAAAACAAACTGATTTCCCTCTCTAATGATTAATTCTTCTTTGATAAAAGGTGTAACCACATCCACAAAATGCGCTTCGTAAATATTTCCAAATAATTTTATTTTCATTAAGTCAACTCCCCAGATTGTTCTCAATCCTGTCATAACATATTCATTGTATTGGTCAGTCGGAGAAAGCGTTTCTACTTCAAAAGAAAGTTCATTTCTCATTACTCCTTTAATGTATTTCATATTATTTGCTACATTCCATTGACGTGTTTTTTTGTTAAAAGAATGTGCCGAAGGACCAAGCCCAAGATATAATTGACCTTTCCAGTAGTTAGAATTATGCTGAGCAAAAAAACCTGGCTTCGCAAAGTTGGAAATTTCGTAATGCAAATAGCCTGCTTTAGTAATTTCTCGAACTAATATTTCGAATTGCTGCGCGGATTGTTCTTCATTAACAGCGATTGATTTTCCTTTTTTTATAAAATAATCCAATGCCGTATTCGGCTCAACCGTTAAGGCATAACACGAAATATGCGGAATATTCAAATCAAAAACTTGCTGAATATTGGCTTCCCATTGAGAGTTATTCATGGTAGGTGTACCATATATTAAGTCAATTGTTATATTTTCAAAACCTGCATTTTGGCTGTTTTGAATACAAGCTAATGCTTCTGTGGCATTGTGCGCTCGATTCATATATTTTAAATCGGCTTCATGAAAAGACTGAATTCCGATACTAAAACGATTAATTGGAGTTGATTTGAATTCATTTATTTTAGAAATAGTCAAATCATCAGGGTTCGCCTCTAGTGTAACTTCGGCAGTCGGAGAAATGTCGTGATATTGATGTAATGCCTCAAAAATGCTCGAAATGTCATCTATTTCTAATAAAGAAGGCGTTCCGCCACCAAAATAAACCGTTTCAACCGTTTCATTATTAAGGTAATTGGATTGTAGCTTGATTTCTTTTTTTATCGCTTCAATCATATCACCTTTGTATCGAAGCGAAGTCGAAAAGTGAAAATTGCAATAGTGACAAGCCTGTTTACAAAAAGGAATATGAATATATATACCAGCCATTTTTTAAAATTTAATTTTAGAAGTGGGAAGCGAGACTGCCCTAAAGGGCTGCGAGAAGCGAGACTAAGCGTGAAACCGTTAAAGTTCGCTATAACATTTTATTTTTTACTTTTGGAAATAAGCCGTCGGACGCTTCGAAAGCGTCCGACGGCTCAAATCCTCAAAGGATTCACGCCTAATCTCGCTTCTTGTAGCCCTTTAGGGCGGTCTCGCTTCCCGCTTCTACTATTCGCATTTTTCTTTATTATAAAAATAACGAATGCACAATCTTTAGAGTTGGAAATTATTCCGCTAGACAAAGATAAGACCTTTCTGAAAGATAATATTTCTTATCAGCGAACACACAAAAATATAGTAAGCCTTAAAGGGGAATCAAGGATGATTATTGAAAAACTACAAGAAAAATCTTATTGGAGTGCATCGATTGATAGCTTATCACACAAGGCAAATTTGCATACTATATATATATATATAGGTAAAAAAATCAAATGGGCGCGACTTGATAAAGGTAATTTGGATGATATGACGCTCGAAGCGGTGGGATTTCGGGAACGATTATATTCCAATAAACCATTTGATATAACGACTTTGAATACATTTAAGCAGCGTATTTTGGAATATTGTGAGAATAATGGTTATCCATTCGCGCGTATTGGTTTAGATAGTATTCTGGTAAATGATGGAGAAATTACAGCTCAATTATTTTTAGAAAAAAAACAATTCATTCAATTTGAGAAACTCAGAATAGAAGGAGAAGGAAAAATTTCTATTAGTTATTTGGAGAATTATCTGGGAATTCGGGCAGGAATACCTTACAACGAAAACCTACTTCGGCAGGTTGCGGGGCGGCTTCGAGCAATTCCTTTTATAAAAGAAAAAAGAGGACTAGCAGTTGTATTTAAAGGAAATACGGCAGAAGTAACACTATTTTTGGATAAAAAAAATGCAAGTCGCTTTGATTTGATTGTTGGCTTTTTACCTCAAAATAGTGTTACAGGACGACCTTTGCTAACGGGAAGTTTTCAGGGCGTTTTACAAAATCCATTCGGAACAGGAAAAACAATTGGTATTGATTGGCAGCGACTCAAAGCACAAACATCTCGCCTACAAGCCAATTTTGCGTATCCTTATATTTTTAATTTGCCTTTTGGTTTTGATGGTAAAATGGATATTTACAGGAGAGATTCTACACTTCAAGATACAAAGTTTGATGTTGGTATGCAGTATCTATTTGCTGGAAATAACTATGTGAAGGTTTTTTGGAAAAGTATTGCAAATAATACCTTGACGATTAATGAAGAAGCTGTTATCACGACGCGGAAACTCCCGAACAACTTGGATATACTGAATACAACACTTGGTTTGGAATATTTTTATCAGCAACTCAATAATAGAATCAACCCGCAAAAAGGATTTTCTATTCGATTACAAGGCGGTGCAGGAATCAAGCAAATCCGAACGAGCGCACTTATCGGAAATTTAACAGATGAAAATGAGCCTGATTTTGATTTTATCACCTTATATGATAGTCTTCGATTGAGAACATTTCAGTTGAGCATCGAAGCTTCTTTGGCATATTATCAGCCGATAGGTGACAGATTTACAATAAAAGGAGGTTTGGAAGGTGGTTTGGTTTTTAGTCAAGACTCTTTATATCAAAACGAAATTTACCGTATTGGCGGCAATCGTTTATTGAGAGGTTTTGATGAAGAAAGCGTTTTGGCTTCAGCTTATGCCGTATTGACGATTGAGCCGCGTTTGTTACTCAATGAAACCTCTTATCTATTTGCTTTTCTGGATTATGCTTACCTCCAAAATTTGAGTATTGGCAATCAAATTCGTGATTTCCCATTCGGTTTTGGATTAGGATTGAGCCTGAGTACACCCGCTGGAATCGTGCGAGTGAGTTATGCCGTTGGGCAGCAGTTGCAGCAACCGATTGATTTTCGAGTAGCTAAAATTCACTTTGGCTATGTAAACTATTTTTGATAGAAAAGGCTTTTAAGTACTTGGGCAAAAGTAATCAAGTATAAAAAAGGATGTAATGTATTGATAATCAAAAACTTACTTTATCGGATGTAGCTGTAAAATGATGTAAGATTGGAGTAAAATAACTCTGAAAGAATTCAATAGTAAAATATTCAAAATAATTATTCAACTCATACATTTTCTAACATTTAAAAAAAATACCTTACTTTTGCAGCCAAATCTAAATTGATGGAATTTCTAAAAGATTTATGGGGATTTATGATAGAACGCAAAAAATTCTGGTTAGTACCAGTCATTGTTGTTTTATTACTAATAGGTGTGTTAATCGTCTTTGGAGGCGGTTCGGCAGCAGCTCCATTTATTTATACGCTTTTTTAAAAAAATAAAAATCAATAGCTGTTTTTATGAACAAAAAAGAGGTAGAGGCTATTTTAGTGATGGTTTTAGGACTATTGTTTTTTTATTTTTTATTTGAAAAAGTATGGCTATTATCAATAGCGTTTGGAACAGGAATGATTAGTTTACTTATTCCTTTTGTTGGAAAATGGCTGGTAAAAGGTTGGCTCAAATTAGCAGAAGGCTTAGGTTGGGTCAATTCAAGAATTTTATTATCTATTATTTTCTTTTTGATATTAACGCCAATTGCAATAGTATCAAGACTATTTAAAAAAAATTCGCTACGTTTAAAAAACGATACGAATAGTATTTGGGTAGAAAGAAATAAAACTTACACCAAAAAAGATTTAGAAAAAATGTGGTAGCTATTAGACTTTATTCTAAAATGGTTTTGTAATGAATGGAAATTTAGCTTCATACAAAATTATTTAGAATAAAGTCTATTATAGAACGATTGACAGAATATATTTTTAAATTCAATCAATTATTCAAAAATATACATTTAATCAACCTGAATATAAACAGGTTTCATTGATATTATAAATATGAAATGTCGATTTTTAGTACAAGCATTGCTTTACAGCAAAAGGACAATTAAGAAAAATCCAGATTCTGGAGGGTTCGACGTTTTCTGATATTTTTAAATACTAAAAGCCGTATTGATTGATTTTCAATTAATACGGCTTTTCTATAATAGGAAAAATAAAAACAGGAAGCGAGTTCGCCTTAAAGGGTGGTCTCACTTCCCGCTTCAAAAAAAAATTCGTAATCAATAGTCAATAGTATTATGCCATTAGATAAGTCAATTAAGTCGATTTTAATTATCGGAAGCGGACCAATCATTATTGGTCAAGCCTGTGAGTTTGATTATTCAGGAACGCAAGCAGCACGCTCATTAAGAGAAGAAGGAATTGAGGTATCACTCATCAATTCTAATCCTGCTACCATTATGACCGACCCTGTAACGGCGGATCATATTTACCTGAAACCTTTGACCGTTCAGAGTCTCATTGAGATATTAGAAGAACGACAAATTGACGCAGTGCTACCTACAATGGGTGGACAAACGGCACTCAATTTGGCAATCGAAGCCGAAGACCAGGGGGTTTGGGAGCGTTTCAACGTCAGAATGATTGGTGTTGACACAGATGCTATTAAGTTGACAGAGGATCGTCAATTGTTCAAAGAATTGATGATTTCGATGGGATTGCAGGTAGCAACTTCTCACATTGCCAATTCATTTCTAGAAGGAAAAGAAGCGGCTCAAAAAATTGGTTTTCCGTTAGTATTGCGTCCTTCTTTTACCCTTGGCGGTTTTGGAGGTGGTTTTGTAATGCACCCAGAGGAGTTTGACACTGCACTTCGACGTGCTTTGGATGCTTCGCCAACACACGAAGTATTGGTAGAACAAGCGGTACTAGGCTGGAAAGAATATGAATTAGAGCTTTTGCGTGATAATAATGACAATGTAGTTATTATTTGTACCGTAGAGAATGTAGATCCAATGGGGATTCATACGGGAGATAGTATTACAGTTGCACCAGCAATGACGCTTTCGGATACTTGTTATCAAGAAATGCGTGATACTGCAATGGCAATGATGCGCAAATTAGGAAATTTTGCAGGAGGTTGTAATGTTCAATTTGCTGTAAAACCAGATACCGAGCAATTGATTCCGATCGAAATCAATCCTCGTGTTTCGCGTTCTTCTGCCCTAGCGAGTAAAGCGACAGGTTATCCAATTGCAAAAATCGCGGCTAAGCTAGCAATTGGTTACACGCTTGATGAGTTAAAGAATCAAATTACAAAGACGACTTCAGCTCTTTTTGAACCAACATTAGATTACGTTATTGTAAAAATGCCACGTTGGAATTTTGAGAAATTCAAAGGTGCAGATGACCGTTTAGGTTTGCAAATGAAGTCAGTTGGAGAAGTAATGGCAATTGGTCGCAACTTCTTAGAAGCATTACAAAAGGCTTGTCAATCACAAGAAAACGGTCGTCAAGGTCTTGGTGCGGATACAAAACAATGGTGCAAAACGCAAGAAATATTAGAACGTTTAGAAGTCGCTCGTGACGATAGAATTTATCGTTTGAAAGACGCGCTTCGTCTGGGTGTACCGAGTCGTTCAGTTCAGCGATTGACCAATATTGATATGTGGTTCATCAAAGAAATTAAGCGTTTGGTTACAGTTGAGCAAACATTGATGCAATACCGACACATCGAAAATGTTCCTGAGAAGTTACTCAGAGAAATG
>CAKZLT010000139.1 GCA_937127195.1 uncultured Saprospiraceae bacterium | reverse complement strand
CGCGGTCTTTTAGTCTCTGTTCTGAATAGTAACCTAAAAAATATAAAATCATCTAATCTTGCTGTATCAACTTTCGCACACCATCAACTAACAAATCAATTTCTGGAGGATATTCGACATATTGTCTTCCTCTTGCATCTTCATCTTTTCCGTATATCGAAACGATAACAATGTGATATTTTTCACCATATCTTATAGATAATCTTAAAGGAATTGGCGTTGGTTTTTTGCGCTTTCTTTTGATACAAGCACCACTCACACAGTCATAACTTCTATCATATTCAAAGAAATTTTTAGACTCTGCAAATTTAACAAACTTCTCTAGGTTAGCCCTATTAATATCAAAAACCTGCTTAGTAGAGCCATCTTGTAAGCTTTCTTGCTCTTTGATGCAGCGACCATTCCTTTTGATGTGAACATAATCCTTAATCATCGGATTCAATCCACCATAAAATCCTCCTCCAATCAGTTGAATTTCAATTGGAACTAAGTCCTCCCCTTTCTTCTTTTTTCGCGTTAATTTCCTTTTAGGCTTCTTTCTTTTTCTTTTTCCTAATAATCCATTTTTACCCTTTTCTTTTACATTAACCGTTGGTAATTCGTTGATAGGTTTTTGAAAAGGTGTATCCTTATATTTCACTTTTTCAAAAGAATAATGAAAAACACCATTTCCAATAGAAAAGGCCAATACTAATTCCTTTTCATCTAATTGAACAATTTTCCACCATTTTATATTTCTAAAATTATAATACAACTCATTACTTTCATCATTCAGCAACCACGTTCCTTTTGCGGTCTTGCCATTCAAATAATATTCATAAGTGTAATCAAACTTCAAATTAAGATAGTATTGATAATCCTCAGATGCCGTGTGAATTGCTTCACCCGTTGCTTCGTGAGTCGTTCGAGTGTATCGC
Source organism: uncultured Saprospiraceae bacterium (assembly GCA_937127195.1). Classification (GTDB taxonomy): domain Bacteria; phylum Bacteroidota; class Bacteroidia; order Chitinophagales; family Saprospiraceae; genus CAKZLL01. The sequence continues at coordinate 8,274 of CAKZLT010000139.1, read as the reverse complement.
CAATTGGTATTCATTAGCATATTTTCATCTACATCAAAATTGTTTTTTTGAGCAAAACTATTTTGAATCTGACAGCCAATGAGTAATAGTAATAACAGTAATTTTTTTTTCATCGTTATAAATACAGTTAAAATTGGTAATTTGAATGAATTGTTATAGTTATCTTGTCCTTATAAATAGTAACTTCTAATATAAATTACTAATAGAAAAAAAGTAATTCGTGACAGTATAAAAATAACAAAGTCAATAAATAAAAGCTATAAAATTATCAAAATATTTTAGATACTCCATTTTATAATAACAAAAACCTCAAAATGAATATCATTTTGAGGTTTTTGTTATTATTTGTTATTATTTTTTTATAAAAGTCTTTTCCTTCTAATAAAATTTAAAACCAATTGTTGCTACAATCTGAGCAAAATTAGTATTATTTGCAATAACAGGAAATTGAGTACCTTCACTCAATGTATAAGGCACATATTCTTCCGTTTTACGAGAATCAACATAGGCAATATCCAAGAAAAAGCCTTTACTATGATAGCCACCACCTAAAGAAAAATTAGTAATTATTGCATTTTCAACGGCTATACCGTCATCAAAAGGAGAACTGTAAATGGCATACCCTGCACGCAACCTCAATTTATCAAATGTTATTTCTCCTCCTAACCTTAAGTTTAATGATTGACCATATTTATTAGTAATCGTGTTATTTAACTCCTGTAAATATTGAGCGTCACCTTCATCAAAAGCATTAAAATCAAACCTTGATTTTCCATAATCAACATATTCTACCTCAGCACTTATAAAGCCATTTTTCTTAATAATCAATCCTGCGCTACCTATTGCACGCCATGGTGTACGAAGACTATACTCAAATAATGCTTGCTCTGAATCTTCACCATATTCATAAGTCTTTATTTCATTATCATCTGGATCAATTAAATCTACAGATGAAGTAATTCCAGTTGAGTAGTTGTCTTTCAAGGTCATAGCTGTTGGTGTATGAACTGCTAAGCCTACTCGAAACATTTGGTTAACCCTCAAAATTGCACCAATTTTTAAGTTCAGTCCTAGACCTGTTGTTGAAAAACGTTCTGTATAAGACATTGAATTAAAGTTCGGAATACTTTCATTTTGGTCTTCTTCTCTGTATGTTCTTTGCTCGCTATATCTCACAAATGGTAATCCTATTGTTGCGCCCAAATACAATCGGTGCATATAGTTACCTCCCAAAGAAATAACAAATTCATTCAAAGAACCATCCGAGGAAAAATCCTGTTGCTTATAAACCAAATCATTACTATCTGCATCTGCGTAATATTGGTCTTCTGAGCCTGACTTCAAATCAATCAAATAAGCATCATAAGCCAGTCCTTCTTCAAAATCAGATAACTCATCTTCTTTTTTTCCATTTGCATTTTCAACATAACGTGCTGTAATACTCCCAGGCGTTGTGCCTTCAAAAGAAAACCTTTGATGAAAGTTTGCTAACCGATTTGTACCGAGTGCAAAATTCGTTGTTTTCCATTTTTTATCAGGATTGGTTGTTGCATCACTCAAAATCAAACCAATATTACTCACACTCATATAAGGTTCTGACAATCGAGTCGTTGTTCCTTCGTAATCCGAAGCTGTTGTGTTTAACGAAAAACTCGGAGTCAAACTCACTTCCGAATGTCGATAAGTTGCAATTCCTGCTGGATTGGTGCTTAATGATGTAAAATCACCTCCAATAGCCCCAAATGCTCCTCCAACTGCCATTGTTCGACCACTCCCAACGACTTGCAATCGTGAATAGCGTAAGGCATCTAAGTCTGTTTGACCATAACTCCAACTCACTAAAAACATCAAAACAGCACTATATATATACTTTAAATTCATTTTCTTCATTTTCTTTTAATTCTCTTGTTATAAATGGCTTTCTCTCTTTTTTACAAAAAAATGGGTGATAGCACGTCAAACGTACTTATTCACCCATTTCCCTGATAGATGTTTATTTTCTATATAAACATCCTAATAATTTTCAATTTATGCTGCTATGAAAGTATAATTAGTTTTGTATTTCGTAACTATTCTCTAGTTACCACGACCTCTTCTTGAAGAACTTTTGCTACGGCTCTTTGACGAACTGCTGCTACTTGATTTGCTTCGAGAAGGTGAACTAGAACTACGGCGAGAAGATGAACTTCTTGTCGAGCTACTGCGACTTGGAGAACTACTTCTTGCTGAACTAGAATTGCGACGTGAAGATGAACTTCTTGTCGAACTACTACGACTTGGAGAACTGCTTCTTGCTGAACTAGAATTGCGACGTGAAGATGAACTTCTTGTCGAACTACCGCGACTTCGAGAACTACTTCTTGCTGAACTAGAATTGCGACGTGATGCAGAATTCCTTGCTGAACGACTATTCGATTTACTTCTTTTCACTGTCGAATTGCGACTAGCCCTAGAAGGAGAAGTCTTAGAGTCAGCATTTTCGCCTGTCCTTGGCACTCTTGCACTTGAACCTGTACGAGGCTCATTTCCTCTCACGGTTCTTACTCCATTAGCATTCGCTCTTTTCTTTCTTGCCAAAGCCTTAGGATTGCTGTTATTACCAGATGCATTAGAAGCTGAAGTTCTTCTTGCTCCATAATAATAATTCTGGCTATTCGGTGTTGAAGCCGCAAAATAATTGTTATTATTCCAACGATTGCCACCATAGCTATATCCATAGTAATAAGGATTATTGAAATTATTCCAACCATTATTCCAATTGTTATAAGGATTATATGGACTTGCAAAAGAATTATAACCATAAGGGTCGTATCCAAAATGATTATATCTATTATAGCGATTAAAACGATTATATCTATTATTTACAATATAAATAGATGTACCTGGAGAAAACGCATCATAATAAAAACGATCTACATAACAGCCGCTATAATAGTTAAATCCAGTATAAGGGCGATTAAAACGACGAATACGAGATGAATATTCATAATCTTGATTATCAATATCATCTGATACGTAATCGTCTTCAACGGTTGCTGCATCTGCAACAGAAGGTGAATTTTCTTCTACTTCGTCTTTTTGTTGAGAAAATTTATCTTCACCTGTCGGGTCAAAATACACGTCATCAAACTCCTGTGCAAATGAATTTACATTCAAAAGCAGTAAAGCTGATAGGGTCAAAAAAACTAATTTTTTCATATTTATATACATTTAAAAAGTATTATCTGGCTTCTCTCTATTAATTAAGTTCTAAATTACTAATTTTGTTTCGTACTTTAACATTTAGCCTATCTAAAAGTGATTTTTTAACACTTACAAGATAGTTTTTCCTTTTTTATAAAAAACAAAACCTTTATTCTTTAAACGTTTAACTCAATAAAAAGGTACAAGTTTAAAAGCTTTTTTAGACGAATGAAGGTGATTTTTCTATTTGTAGCAGAATAGGGCTATTTTTATAAAAAAGGAACTTTAACTAGCGAATAATAGTTTTTTAGTTTTAAATTTTAAAATAAAAAAAGCCTGTACAAAAGTTATTTTAATGACAAATAAATTGTCATCACAATATAGTTTAATAAGCAAATTAAGATTATTAAAAAAGGCGAAGCCAATTTTCGAGATTGGCAAAAACAACAAAATATAGATATTTCAATTACCTTTGATATATAAAATCAAAAATTGAAATAAATTCAAATAAAAATATTCGGTTTAAGATAATTATTTTTAAAAAATGGCAAAAGAAATTACGAGTCGGGAGGAAGATTATTCTCAATGGTATATCGACATTGTGAAAAAAGCAGGATTGGCAGAAAACTCTGCAGTGCGAGGCTGTATGGTAATTAAGCCTTATGGATTTGCAATTTGGGAAAAAATGCAAGCGCAACTAGACAAAAGGTTTAAAGAAACTGGACACGTCAATGCTTATTTTCCGTTGTTTATACCTAAGAGTTTTTTGAGTAAAGAAGCAGCACACGTTGACGGATTTGCAAAAGAATGCGCTGTAGTAACGCATCACAGATTAATGAATGATCCGAATGGCACAGGCGTAATTGTTGACCCTGCGGCTAAGTTGGAAGAAGAATTAATCGTGCGTCCAACTTCTGAAACGATTATTTGGAACACTTACAAAGACTGGATTAAGTCATATCGTGATTTGCCATTATTGATTAATCAATGGGCAAATGTGGTTCGTTGGGAAATGAGAACGCGTTTGTTTTTGAGAACTGCCGAATTTCTTTGGCAGGAAGGACACACCGCTCATGCAACTAAGCAAGAAGCTATTGATGAAGCAAAGCAAATGCAAGATGTTTATGCCGAATTTGCAGAAACATACATGGCAATGCCTGTTATCAAAGGTTTAAAATCAGATAGTGAACGCTTTGCTGGAGCAGAGGATACTTATACGATTGAGGCAATGATGCAAGATGGTAAGGCACTTCAAGCAGGTACTTCTCACTTTTTGGGTCAAAATTTTGCGAAAGCATTTGATGTTAAATTTCAAAATCAAAACCAAAAAGAAGAATATGTTTGGGCGACTTCATGGGGCGTTTCGACGCGCTTGATGGGAGCTTTAATTATGACGCATTCAGATGATGAAGGTTTGGTTTTGCCTCCAAAGTTAGCTCCTATTCAAGTAGTAATTATTCCAATTCCAAAAGCGAATGGTGTGATTACGGAAGTGGTCGAAAACATTCAAGCTGAATTGAAAGCGAAAGGAATTTCGACTAAATACGATAAGGATAAGAAAAAACAACCAGGATTTAAGTTTGCAGAATACGAAATGTTAGGTGTTCCTGTACGTTTGGCGATTGGTAAACGCGACTTGGCAAATGGTACCGTTGAAGTAGCAAGAAGAGATACTAAAGAGAAATTCAACTTGCCTTTGGAAGGTATTTCTGATGCAATCGAAAAACTTTTGGAGGAAATTCAAGATAATTTATTCCAAAAAGCTATCAATCACCGAGCTGAAAATACAACTACTGTCGATACTTGGGATGAGTTTCAGGAAGTATTGGAAAAGAAAGGTGGTTTTCTTTCAGCACACTGGGATGGCACAGAAGAAACGGAAGAGAAAATCAAAGAAATCACTAAAGCAACGATTCGTTGTATTCCTTTGGATCAACCTGAGGAAGAAGGAAAATGTGTTTTCTCTGGAAATCCTTCTAAGAAGCGTGTTATTTTTGCGAAAGCTTATTAGGAAGCGAGAGTTAAGACCGCCCTTCGGGCTACGAGAAGCGAGATATAGTGTGAACTTTTATTAGTCGCCGCTATAACATCTCGCTTCTCGTAGCCCGAAGGGCGGTCTCATTTCTCATCTCTATTCTATTTTCTATATCGTTCAAACCAAGCTATAATATGTTCTACTTTAGTAATCATTTGACTTGGGCGATTACCGATAAAGTGGTAAGAACCTGGTATTTCGACCAAAGCCGTTTCGATATTACGCAACTTCAAAGCGTGATATAATTGTTTAGCTTCCGAAGGCGGTGTTCTCAAATCATTCATACCAACCATTACCAACGTTGGCGTTTCGATATTACCAACTAATGAGATCGGTGAAAATTTCCAATAATGCTCTAAATTTTCCCAAGGCTGTCCTTCATACCTTGAATTGGCATAACCATAATAATTATCTGCTACTAATGTTTTACTAATCCAATTCATAACAGGTTTAATAACTGCTGCTGCTTCAAAGCGTTTGTTTTTACCAATCATCCAAGCAGTCATAATACCACCAGCACTTCCTCCAGTTACAAAAAGGCTATCTTCTGAAGTATAACCTAACTTCAAAACGGCATCTACTCCATCCATTACATCATCATAATCTTGCCCTGGATAATTTCTATAAAGTAAGTTTCCAAACTCTTCGCCATAACTTGTACTTCCTCTCGGATTTGGGTAAAAAACAACATAACCTGCTGTTGCATATAATTGAATTTCTGGTGAAAATCTAAATCCATAATTCAAAATTGGACCTCCGTGATTTTCTACTAGCATTGGATATTTCTTACCTTCCTCAAAATGTGGTGGCTTAACTATCCAGCCTTGAATATCTCGATTATCATAAGATGACTTATACCAAACTTCTTCAACTGTTCCGTAATTCAATAAATCATCATTCAAGGACATCACTTTTTGGTACTTCTCTCCTTTTGATACCACTCCTAACTCCGCAGGATGATGAATATTAGCTAATGTAAAGGCAATTTTTTCGTTATTAGAAACGGTATAAGAACCTCCGCCATAAGGTCTTCCAATGCTTGTTCCCCCAACGCTACCTGTGATTTCGGTTACTTTTCCAGAAAGGTCAGTGTAGCCTATTTTGGTATCTCCATGATTGTCATATTGAAAATAAACACCTTTCGCATCGCTAGACCATTGTATATTGTAAATACTCCTATCCAGCTTCATTTTAATTTCTGTCTTATCTGTTCCGTCGATATTCATGGTATAGAGATGATGGATTTGATAAGCTTCTCGTTTGTCTTTGAAACCAATGTAAGCGATTTTTTTGCCATCAGGAGAAACAATTGGGTTACTATCTGGACCATCACGGTCGGTTAGTGCTTCGATTGCTCCGTTAGTAATATTAAGAGAATAGATTTCTGAATTTCGAAAATCATACTCCCAATTTTCTTTTCTATTGGCATTAAAAACAAGCATCTTTCCATCAGGTGTCCATTGAGGTTGGCTTTTATGATGGTAATTGCCCGAAGAAATCTGGCGATATGTTCCTCCTTCTGACGGAATTACAAATAGATGAGAATACCCAGGTTTCATATACCCTGAACCATCCGCTTCATGTTTCACGCGTGTTGTCACTCTTGGGGCATCCGCCCATTTTGCCCCTTTAGGCTTTTTATGTGGCTTAACCAGTGATAATTCTGAACCATTCACGAACATCGAAAAAGCAAGCCATTTTCCATCAGCTGACCAACTCAAACCTCTAGGTGAATTAGGTAATTGAGAAATTCTAGCTATTTTCCCTGTTTTGACCCAATAGATAAAAAGCTCTGAGCCTTCGTCTGTAGATGAAGTAAAAGCTATGCGTTGACCATCAGGTGACCAACTTGGGCTACTTTCTCTGACGTTTTGTTCGGTGAGTTTGTAATGCTCCGTTCCGTCTGCGTTGATTATCCAAAGGCTCGACGTTCGGCTATCTTTCATAATATCCATTCCTCTTCGCTCATAGACAATTTTATTTCCATCAGGGGAAATTTGAGGGCTTGTCACCCATTCTAGTTCAAAAACATCCATACTCGTAAACGCTGGTTCGTTCTGACTAATCAATAAGACAGGTAGATATAATGCTAAAAATATCGAAATGCATTTTCTCATATTACAAATTTTATAGTTGGTTAATGACTTTGCTATATTAAGAAAACCTTTTAGATAAATAGAACATTTTAAACAAAATGAGTAACTGAAATAGCCATATTTTTTATTTAAAAAATGATAAGGCTAAAAAATTAGGCGTAGTTCATCAAATCATTATGAAAATTTTAACAGGCATATTTTGAGGCTTTCTTAAACATTTTTCAATCTCATCCCTTTATATAGTAAATTTTGGAAATGATGTTCCTTATTGTTTAGTACAAAAGAATAAAGAATTAATATTCAAAGAGGTTTCATAAAGACAATTTTGTTTAGTTGTTTTGATAATCTGAGCGACCGCTCCCTCCAACGAGGGTAGCGGTTCTTTTTTTATCAAAAAGAAAATCTAACCTACCATGAGTAATAAAGTTATCCGATTATCCTTGATTATTTTCATGTCATTGATTACATATTTTTTGCTGGTAACACCTTTTGTTAGTACTCTGATGTATGGGCTGACTGTCATTACAGCTAGTATTACAGTGGTTTGGCTAATTAGTTTGCTTGTCAAAGACTCCAGTATTGTTGATATATTTTGGGGAACAGGCTTTGTCATTGTTGTTTGGTTTTATTTGTTCAGTCTCGGTGAAGTTTATTTTACTGGTAGAAATTTGTTTTTTGTTAGTTTGGTTTCTCTTTGGGGCTTACGACTCACGGCTCATATTGGCTATCGAAACATCGGAAAACCAGAAGATTACCGCTATCAAGAATGGCGTGCAGAAGCAGGAAAACATTATTGGTGGGTTTCTTATTTGAGAGTTTTTTTATTACAAGGTATTATTCTTTGGATGCTTTCAGCACTTTTTATTCCTATTTTAAAAGTAGAAGATGCTGTCAATGTGTTCTCTATCGTTTGGTTTTGTTCTTGAAAAAATGGATCATTCGTAGGTCTAAACGTGAGAT
>CAKZLT010000138.1 GCA_937127195.1 uncultured Saprospiraceae bacterium | reverse complement strand
GTCTTAGACGTGTTTAAACGACACGTCTAAGACGTGGGAAATATAGCATTTCAGAGACGCTACGCTTAACTCTGAAACGAGCGTTTATTTTTTAGACACTGCTGAATAGTTATAACATTTTATAAAAAAGCCGTTATGATTCAATACGAGTCATAACGGCTTTTTTATAAAAAAACAACACTAAAAACGCTTCTACTAGCGACTAAAAACGTTGTCAATTATATTAATCAACCACCGTAATCTTCATCATATTAGTACGCGAACGTGCCGAAATCGGCATACTTCCCGTATTAATAACAATATCGCCATTTACTACTACATCATCTGCTTTCAAGATACGCACCACATCTGCGATAGTATCGTCGGTTGAAGTGTAACTATCATAGAATTTACCACGAATACCCCAAACTAGGTTCAAAGTAGCTAAGATATTTCTATTATTAGAAAAGATATAAATCAAACTTTTTGGACGACAACTAGATACTTTAAATCCTGTATAACCTGAAGAAGTCATACCAATAATCGCCTTAGCGTCAACACCTTGTGCCACTTTACAAGCATTATAGCAAATTGCGTCAGATAAGAAAGAATTAGATTCACTAGATGGAATTAGTCCTTTATGGTAAATATCTGGTTGCTTTTCTGCCTCTTCAATAATTCGTCCCATTGCTTCTACAACTCTAGCAGGATGACGACCAACAGAAGTTTCTCCGCTCAACATAACCGCATCAGCACCATCAAAAACAGCATTGGCAACATCCGTGATTTCTGCTCTCGTCGGACTAGGATTCGTAATCATACTATCCATCATCTGAGTCGCAACAATAACAGGCTTCGCCTTCTGAATGCATTTTTGAATAATACTTTTTTGAATCAATGGTAACTTCTCCATTGGTACTTCAACGCCTAAATCGCCACGCGCTACCATAATAGCATCCGAAGCCGAAATAATTTCGTCAATATTAGTTATTGCCTCAGGCTTTTCGACCTTTGCCAAAATCTTTGCATCATGTCCAGCTTCTTTGACTTTTGCTCTCAAATCATGCATGTCTTGAGCATGTCTCACAAAAGAAAGCGCAATCCAGTTGACTGGTTGAGTCAAAATGTAAGCTAAATCTTTTTCGTCTTTTTCAGTTAAAGAAGGTAAAGAAATTTTAGTGTCAGGTAAGTTAACTCCCTTATTAGAAGATAATTTATCTCCAAATAATACTTTCAACTTTACGATGTTTTCCCCATCGGTTTCGACTACTTCTAATTCTACTTTTCCATCATCCACCAAAACCTTTTCGCCTGCCGTTACATCCTTTGCGAAGCGGTCATAGCTCATGTAGATTTTCTCTTCTGTACCCAGACAAGGTTCATTTGTAAAAGTCAAAATTTGACCTTCTTCTAAATCTAAATGGTTATTGGCGATTTTTCCGACGCGTAATTTGGGGCCCTGAAGGTCAGCCAAAATACTTAAATTCACACCATAAACTTGGTTGATTCTTCTTACGTTTTCGATAACGCTTTCATGGTCTTCGTATGTTCCATGAGAAAAATTTAAACGATATACATCAACTCCTGCTTCTGCTAATTTTAATAAATTTTCATAGCTACTTGATGCTGGGCCAATTGTGGCTACTATTTTGGTATTGCTAACGCGACCGATTTGCATAAGGTTGGTTTGTTTTGAAGAATAATTCTTAGACAGATTTTTTTTAAAAAAAAGTCACCATTATATAGTGAGTTGGTATTTTGACTTTTTTGGAATGGTCTAAGAACTTAAATTAATAATTTTTCCTAAGTAACGGAGAAAAAATAACTTCGTGATTTGGCGAGTTATTTTTGATTGAATACGAGTTAAAAAAAACGTGATGTAGCGGGCTACATACAGTTTTTTTTTAAGGAAGTAGTCGATTAAAAATAGCCGTTCAAACGCGTAAGTTATTTTTTGGACGTTACTAATTGTCATTTCTTTATTTGAATACTCTGCCTCCTTATCGCCTCAAATCACAAATAATTGATAGTTACGATTTGAGGTGTTTGAGTCGTTGTGTTCGATAAAAAATTGCTTACATTTAAAGTTATATATTATAATCATAATTACAACTTTAAATATCTGGGCGCATCTCACACGAGTAAGATAGCGTAATTTTTACACTAAGTTAAGACAACTTCTTTTTTTTATAAAAAAGCTATGTAAATTTAATGATTAATTAAAGGCTATGAATCCTTTTGTTAACTTTTGTAGAAAGGAAAATAAACACAGCTCTTTAAATACAATCGAATGAATTATTCTATCCATCAAATCGCCTCTATCATAAAGGGTGAATTTCAGCATGAAGTTTCAATAGAAATATCTATTCGACACTTATTATATGATAGTCGCTTGTTGATACAACCTTCCGAAACACTATTTTTGGCACTTATCGGACAACGAAATGATGGGCATCATTATATTGATTCATTGTATCAAAATGGGGTTCGAGCTTTCGTTATTTCCAAAAAAATAGAAACTGAACGCTATAAGGATGCACAATTTATTTTGGTTAAAAATACATTAGCTGCATTGCAAAATATAGCGAAATTTCACAGAAGCCAATTTAATATTCCTATCATTGGAGTCACTGGTAGCAACGGAAAAACCATCGTTAAAGAATGGTTACATCAGCTTTTGGAGCCACATTTTAGAATAATCAGAAGCCCAAAAAGTTATAATTCTCAGATTGGCGTACCGATTTCAGTTGCTCAAATAGAACCGATTCATAACTTAGGTATTTTTGAAGCGGGCATTTCTACAATCAATGAAATGAATCGCTTGACTGAAATTATTCAACCTAATATTGGCATTTTTACGAATATCGGCGATGCTCATAATGATGGTTTTGAATCGGTAGAACAAAAAATTCAAGAGAAGATTTTATTATTTAAAAATACGAATACAGTTATCTATTCTCAAGATGATAAAAATATTCATGCAGCATTATTACATTTTCAAAAAACTCAAAACCCATCGCTTCAACTTCTCAGTTGGTCACAATCGCCAAGCGGTTATTTTTATGATATTTTTATAAAAAAAGAAAAACACGAAACAATCATTTCGGGCATTTACAAAAATGAGAAGATAACCATAACTATCCCTTTTGTTGATGATGCTTCTATTGAAAATGCTATTCATTGCTGGCTCGTTATACTTCATTTGGGCTTAGAAATGCCTGAAATAAAATCTCGATTTCAGCGACTTTCACCTGTCGCGCTTCGCTTAGAGTTAATGGCTGGCATCAATAATTGCACATTAGTAAATGACAGTTATAGTGCTGATTTGGCTTCCTTGACCATTGCTTTGAACTTTTTACAACAACAAAATACACATCAAAAGCAAACGGTTATTTTATCCGACTTTGTGGAACATGATTACGCGATAGCTGATATATACGAAGCCATTGCAAATCTTCTTATTCAAAAAAAAATCCATAAATTAATTGCTATTGGCACTTCTATTCAATGTGTTTTTCCTTTTTTAGAAAATGCTATTAAAGTTGAGCATTACACTTCTACAAGCGCATTTTTGCAACAGATTACTCCTAGCAATTTTGACCATGAAACTATTTTAATAAAAGGAGCGCGAGCTTTCCAATTTGAAAAAATAGCCAATCGATTAGCTCTGAAAGTCCATCAAACGACACTAGAAGTTAATCTAAATGCACTTATTCACAACTTGAATATTTATAGAAATTTGCTTGAACCTACGACTTTATTAATGGCAATGGTCAAGGCTTCGGCTTATGGAAGTGGTAGCGATGAAGTGGCTAAAATATTAGAATTTAATCGCGTTAATTATTTAGCGGTCGCCTATTCTGATGAAGGTGTAGAACTCCGAAAAAGCGGTATTCATCTACCAATTTTGGTTTTAAACCCTGAATCTGCTAGTTTTGATTCTATTATTCGATATCAGTTAGAACCCGAGATTTATAGCTTTTCGTTGTTGGATGATTTTCAAAAATACTTAGGTTCTTTTAATTTTTCTGAACCATATCCTATTCACATCAAGGTCAATACAGGCATGAATCGTTTAGGTTTTGAAGTTGCGGAAGCTGAGCAACTATCTAATCATTTAGCACGTAATAATTTTATAAAAGTTGCTTCTATCTTTTCTCATTTGGCTGGTAGTGATGCTGCTGTTTTTGATGATTTTACTGAAATACAAGTGGCTAGATTTAAAGATTTTTACAAAAAAATAGCGAGTAAATTACCTTACCAACCCTTGCGACATATCTTAAATTCGAGTGGAATTTCGAGATTTAAGAAATATCAAATGGATATGGTTCGGCTTGGAATTGGTTTGTATGGGATTGATGGAAATCCAGAAATTCAGCCACATTTACAAACCGTAAGCACCTTAAAAGCAACTATTTCTCAGATTAAAAATATTGAACCAACCGAGACAATTGGTTATAATCGTAGTGGAAAACTTCAACATTCCGTTAAGTCAGCTACTATTAGTATTGGTTATGCGGATGGTTTGATGCGTCATGCAGGAAATGAACAAGTAAAAGTATTGATTAGAGGGCAAAAAGCACCAATTATTGGCAATGTCTGTATGGATATGTGCATGGTCAACGTAACGGACATTCCGAATGTACAAGAAGGTGATGAAGTGATTATTTTTGGAGCGAATTACTCCATTCAATATTTGGCGGAAGCTTTGAATACAATTCCCTATGAGATTTTTACGAATATTTCACGAAGGGTCAAGCGGGTTTATTTTCAGGAGTGACGGTTGACGGACGCTCGTTTCTCGCTGACGGTTGACGGACGCTCGTTCCTCACTGACGGAAAGCCATAATTAAAAGGCTAAAACACCGTCAGGCATAGCCGTCCGTCAGCGAGGAACGAGCGTCCGTCCACCGTCCACCGTCATAAAATGTATAATATGAAACAGGTATTATTTGCAATCAGTTTATTTGGGCTTACTTTATTTATTTGGAGTTGCCAATCAAAAGCCTTAACGCAATGTGATTCTCCTAAGTTTGAAAAATTAAGAGGATTAAGTATTGTTGCGCGCCCCGATTCTTTTAAGTACAATCCGATGGTTGATGTTCAAGCAGTTAATGCTGATTGGATAGCGATTATTCCCTACGGATTTACAAGGAAAGGTAGTCCCGATGTATTTTATAATGAAGATTGGCAATGGTGGGGCGAGCGTCCGATAGGTGTCCGAACGACGATTCGACGCGCCAAAGAAAAAGGAATTAATTCGATGTTGAAGCCACAACTTTGGTTGAGTCACGGCACTTGGGTCGGCGAATTAGATTATGAAAAAGAGGCAGATTGGGAACGTTGGGAATCGACTTATGAGATTTTCATTATGGGCTTGTTGAATATAGCGATTGAGGAAGATATAAAAATGTTTTGTATCGGAACAGAGTTTGAAATTCATGCGATTAAGCGACCAGAATTTTGGCGACAGCTAATTAAAAAAATGCGCAAAATCTATAAAGGGAAGTTAACTTATGCTGCTAATTGGGATAACTTTGAAAAATTACCCTTTTGGGATGACTTAGATTATATTGGGATTGATGCCTACTTTCCTTTGGATGATTCGACGACTCCTACGGTCGAGCAACTGCTAAAAGCGTGGAAAAAGCCACTTGCTAAAATAGAAAAACTTTATTGTAAATATCAAAAACCTATTCTTTTTACAGAGTTTGGTTACATGAGCGTAGATCGTTGTGCTTATAATACTTGGGAACTAGAAGGAAAAAGACGTTCTATTCCTCAAAATAATAAAGCACAAATGAATGCTCTAGAGGCTCTTTTCAAGACCTTTTGGGTAAAGGATTGGTGGGCAGGCGGTTTTCTTTGGAAATGGCATCCTGATAATAAAAGTGGCTCTCATGACCACTCAAAAGGTTATACGCCACAAGGTAAAGACGCTGAAAAATGTGTCGCGAAGTGGTATGGGATAAAATAGAAAAGAGATTGAGAGACCGCCTTCGGCTCAGAGAAAAGAGAATAAAATTCGCTTTTGTTGCGTGTTTTATTCTCTTTTCTCTGAGCCGAAGGTCATCTCTTAGTCTCTACTCTCTAGTGATGATTACCTTTTTAGTAATCATATTTTGACCATCAGAAAACTTTAATAAATAAGTACCATTATACAACGTTTGAGTATCGAAATACGCAATTGTAGTACCTTTATTGATGCTTTTTTCTTTAATCAAACGACCTGTTACATCAAATAATTGAACTTGAATGTTATCGTTAATTACACGCCCAATCTGAACGGCAATTAAATCCACTGCTGGATTAGGAAAAACATTAATATTCAAATTAGCTAAATTCGCCTCATTGGTATTTGTTGTTGTGTAAACTGTTGTTGGTTCTGCAACCGAATTGACCGAACGGTTAGCATAATTACCATAATAAGTTGGTCCTACAACGTAAGGATAAGCCGAAGTCCAATCTGAATTAACTGTTGCAAAATAAGCATAAGTACCATTTGGATATTCAGGAGTTACACAAAATCTACCATTATGCTCATCCAAATAATCTTCTCCAGTCTGTGCGGTGAATCCGTAATCTTCTCTAAAGTATCCTAAGAAATACGTCGCGTCAATTGCTGGTCCATCATCAACGTCTGTTCCGTCTGCGTGATGCGTACGCGTTGTAATATTTCTTAAATTATAGCTAGACTTAATTCTAGCAATTCCGCCAGTTCCGTCTGCATTTTTGAAACCATACGCGCCATAAATCGGAAAACCATCATAAGCATAACCAATCAAAGGGGAATGTTGTGTGCTATCTATCACGTATAAACCATCTGCGTCATATAAGTTACAAACTGTCGAAGTTACATTAATATCCAATTTGAAAGCAGAAGGATTCTGATGATGATGATAATTTCCCATCGCGGGATGACCTTTTGAGCAATCAAAACCTGCTTTTTCGGCAGGAATTGCATCTCTATTCCAATCCATAACTGTTCCTGGGCCGCCACAAGGTGGATTACCTGGGCCACCACAAAGTGCATTCGTTTGAGGATTCCACGCAACACCATCTCTATAATCAAAAAGTGCTACTCCATTTATGAAAATCCCGATATTTCCGCCTCTTGTAGCAGTTGGATTTCCTGTATTTTGTGTTGGATTCAAAGGCATTTTAAAAATAGCACCTTGATCAGTTGCCTGTGAAGGGTTTCCATCTTGAAATGGTCCTGTTGGATAAGCTGGAATCCCTGTTGCTGTTACATAGACGAAGTTCGTAGAATATTCTACCTTTTGGCAATTCACCAAAGTGTTATTGGAAATTGCCATAGAATTTCCAGATACATAATAAGTACCTGTTACTGTTGTATTTTGAAGCCATGAAGCCACTGCTGGACTTTGGCTATATGCTAAACTGATGTTTAGTAACAGTAATAAAGTAAAAAAACTCTTTTTCATATAATTATTGGTTTTGATGGTATTAAGTACAATGACAGAATTAGCGAATGATAAAATGAGTGAATAACTTTTGATAATCAAGGTGTTACTTCATTTT
>CAKZLT010000137.1 GCA_937127195.1 uncultured Saprospiraceae bacterium | reverse complement strand
AGAAAAAGCTCTATCTAAAAAACGAAAAACTTTGTGAGTAAACCGAAACATCCCTAAAAAACCAATGGGAACATAAGCGAGCCAATAGACCAATGGATGCTTGAGTTCGCCGGAGAGCTTATGCCGTCGCCCGATTGCGGCACGCCTTGTATTCGGCAAGGCCTCGGCAATCTTTTTCGCCGCGCGCACCCATTTGCGCCTTCTTCCTTCTTCTGAAATTCCTTCAACCGCTACCGCGCCCTCTCTACCATAAGTTTTTTCAAAATATATTTTATACTTAGTATTAGCTCGTTTTTTAGAAGAGCCTCGCCCTCCTCCGCCAGCCGAAAAGCCGCAAGAGTAGAATAAAAAAAGACTCATTAATCCCAAATATACTATTCGCTTTTTCATGGTTTTCTATTTTTGTATCAAATATCAATCTTTCTATACAAGTGCTTAAACGGAATAAAATTCGATTTGTTTTTCTGCGAAAAGCGCTAGTCCAACTAGGCACTGATCTGTAAACATTAAAAGAAATTGAAATTGTTTTAGCGTTCTCTGTCTCTAGATTTAATGGAAAATTTTCACCGTCTATAATAAGTTCAAATGTAGCATTTTTATCAAAGAAAACACTTCTTTCTTGGATAGCGTAAAAAATCAAATTTTTTATTGAATGTTGAAACTTGAACTTATTTGGAAGTGAAAAACGATTTTAGGTCGTTGAAGATTGAATAGATTTATCTAATAAATTGAAAACTTCGGAAAATAGAGTCTGAATTCAAGCGGCTATAAAAATAGAGTAAAAAAAGGTAAATTAGAGATTCAAAACGGGCTTTATGGAGAGTTTTGAAGAATATATGGGAGAGATAGTAGAAAATACGCTTCAAGATAAGCGTTCGCAATCAAATTTATCGACCTTACTTTGTAAAATGAAGAATGAGAAAACCTTACAAATGTGGCATTTATCAGCGGATAAAAAAGAATATGACCGCTTTGAATATTTATTGAGCAAACATAGAGAGACAAATGGTATAGTTGGATCAGGTTTCAATGAATTGCTTTTAGAAAAAGGTAATCAATCATTGGCAGGCGAAGTAACAGCGACAATTATACACGATCCTTGTTACATCAGAAAAGAACATAGTAAAGAATTAGAAAACTTAGATCGAGTACGAAACTTAGATGGAAAGATGATTAATGGTTATCGGACTTTCAACAGTGTACTATTAGGTCAAGAGAATATAACTTTATTAGGTTGTCATCCTTACAGTCAAAAAGAAGAAAGTAAATTAGGAGAAGGTCATTTGACGAATAAAGAGGTGAGTTTTGACCAAATTCGTCAGATTAGCCATGGTCTCAAGAAAGATATTCCAAGTCGGACGATTATCCATTTAATGGATAGAGAAGCGGACGATATTGAGTATTTTAAACTGATAGATAAGGAGTTAGATGATAAATTTATTTTTCGTTTAAAAAGCAATCGCAATAGTGATGTAGAATATATATTCGAGAAACGAGATGACGGGGGAAATTTGATTAAAGAAAGTTTGCGCTTCGTAAAAATACATAAGAAAACCTTGTCCAATCGTTTTGACCGTGTTTTTGAACGTTTCATGTACAAGGGAAAATGTTACAGAGAAGCTAGAGCAAAGGTGAGTTATGAACGGATGTGGGTAGGCGATGATTACTATTGGATTGTTAAAATTGGAATGGAAACGAGAACAGGTCGAGCGATTTTTGCTAAACCGATGGTTTTAATTACCAATATTCCAATTATTTTGGATGATATAGCTGTATTCATTTATCAAAAATATTTGAAAAGAAGTAAGATTGAAGGTGTTTTCAAGTTTCTAAAGGAAGAATTAGGCTGGGAGGATTTTAGAGTAAGAGATTTTATAGCTATCAAAAACATTATTTTGCTTGGCTTTTTTGTTGGGGCATATTTTTGTGAACGAGAACCAGAGTTAATTAAAAACCCTCTAGTTATGCTGATTTGTGATTTAGCACGTTCAAAGGGCAAAGTTACCAAGCATTTTTTTATGTTAGGACTTAAAAAATTAGCTCAATATCAAATGACTGTTCAGTTTTTTGAAGAAAATCAACTCTCTAAAGAGGATATTGAGCAATTATTACAGCTTTTAAAATAGATTATACAAATGAAAAGCATTTTCCGAAGTTTTCAATAATTGATTGATAATTGATTGATAATTGATAATGCCTGAATTGGCGTGTTCGTTATTATAAAAAAATGCAGCATTTGAATTTTTATTCAGATGCTGCATTTTCTATATGATTCTTATTAATCTTTACTTCTCTTCTAAAGGAATACTCATTCCAAAATTAAAGAGATTATGCGGATCATATTCAGATTTTACTGACCTCAATCTAGGGAGATTTTCAGCATAATAGTACTTTAATAACTCAATCCGCCCTTGAGGGGTCGTATAATCTGGTACTAAATTTTTATCAGGAAAATTAATGAAAGAACCCTTCGTCATAGGTCTTATTAATTGGCGGAAATCTTCTACCCATGCCAAATACTCATTTGTATTTTTATCTTTTGGATTAGACCACCAAGCCTGCATTTGCAGCATAAAAGGTACATCTCTATATGGAAAAGGGGTAGCCGTTGGATTGACAGCCGTAATTTCTCCGCCCATACAATGCAAACTCATATACTTATTAATTGCAGGATTGTGTGTAGAAAATTCTATATGATCAACTATGGTTTCGATTAATGTTTCAACTTGTTCACTTCCGTTTGGAAAAGAAGAACTGACCTTATGTGGATGAGGCGCGTCACACGTTTGTTCAGGTGCTTCTTTTTCAGTAATTGCAGCTAATGCTAATTGTA
>CAKZLT010000136.1 GCA_937127195.1 uncultured Saprospiraceae bacterium | reverse complement strand
AATTGATACAATCTATTTCGGCGACGCATATAACGGTAAGTGGAACGGAGTAAATGCTCTAGTAATATACTGTTATTCAATTCATAATGTATAATTATTTGTACAATTCGAGCCACAGATTGTAAATCTTGCCTTTGTATTTTTCCAGAATAATTTAATAGTTGATTGAGCCAATGAAGCGCATCTTCATAACGTCCTGCACCAAAAAAAAGATAACTATAAATAAAACTATAATTGATATTGAATAAAGCTTTTTTGAATTGTTGACGCTCTTTTTCTCGTTGTTCGATGAGTTGAACGCCAAGTTCAAAATTGCCATTTTCAGAACATAAAACCATTTTATTAAGGTAATAATGCAAGAATATCTTGTATTTATCATCAATTGTAATCGGTTTAAGGCTGTGTAGTTTTTCCAGATTTTGTTCTACTTTATCATATTTTCGGAGCATTCCAGAACTAAATATTTGATTCGTAATCACAGAAATATAAGTCGAAACATCTTCTTTGAGCCGTTTTGGCTGTTCCTCCATCAGTTCAATAAGCTGATTATTAGTTGCGTAATATTGTTCGTATTCTCTGATTGACGAATAATAAATGCTATAAATTCGATGATATAATAATTGTGCTTGATGAAAGTCAGGGTAGTTTTTTTCTAACAACCAATCACTATTCATAATACTGGTAAGTTCGGTTGTTTTTTCGGAACTTCGAGCGATTCCATCCTTTTTTAAAGAAATTAATAATTGAAAAAAAATCGTCCAATAATGGCGTTCTTGCGTGATTTTCTTCAATAAATCTTGTTCTTCGGTATTGATTCGTCCCAAATTTTCATTCAGAAAACTGATATTCGATTCGGTATAAGCTAAGCGTTTTTCCCAAAAAAGTACTTCTAAAATAATTAAGAATTTATCGTATTGGTAAGCTATTTTCTTAATTTTTTGTAAAATATCAACGCAATGACTATATAAAGAACGCTTAAAAAGTACACGAATGTTATTGAGCATAGATTTTAGCTTATAATCAATGGAAGTCTTTTCATCATAAGCCTGCAAGCTTTTCAAAATCAATTCGTATAAATAATGCTTTAACTCCGAAAATTTTCTACTTTCTATTTCTTTTTTATTGTAAATCAATACTTTAAGAGACTCTTCTTTATATTCAACTTGTCGGTCTATCGCATCAAAAAGCACCAAATATTTATTGGAATTTGAGGTAGAAGTCTTAGTAGCAAACACTTTAAAATACCGCTTTTCGGAGCTAGATAAACTTTGTATTAATTCAAATAATTTGGTAGAAGGTGTCTTTGGCATAGAATATTTTGATTGTGGATTCTTTCACAGTTTTTACTCTTAGAGTAGTGAGTTAGTTCCGTTTAATGTCAAAAAACAGAAAAAAGTCAAATTATATAGACTAATATACGCCTTTTTTATAAAATCAGAAAACTGACATATCGAATTAACTTGGATTGAAATTACTTAAAAGTCATTGTATCATTGTATCATCGAAACACAGGGCATTGTATGAATGCGGCTTTTGAACAAGTGAATGCTATTTATAATACTGTGAATGAATACTCTGAGCGACAAAATACATTTTCAAGAAAAAGAATACAGTAACACTTTTAAATCTCTATGTCATGAACACAATTAAATCAACTACCAAACAAGGATACCCATTATCATTGGTTTATACTCGTCAGCAACCTAAGGGCGCGTCCAAAAGAAAAGTTATCAGAAGAGCAAATCCTGATAAAATTGCTTTGCCTACGCTTGATGGTTTAGTTTTCGAGAATATTGATAATGTCGTTTACCTAGAAGCTCAAGGGAATTACACTTATATTCACTTGGTTGAAGGCAAAAAAATGTTGGTTTGTAAGACATTGAGAGAAGTTGAGGACAACATTAGAACAGAGTCTTTTGTACGCGTTCATCGTTCTTATACCATTAATATGCACATGCTTTCTCGTTATGTAAAAGGGAAAGGTGGTTATGTGATTTTGGAAAATGGTACAACTGTAAATGTATCGGCAGGGCGTAAAAAAGCATTTATGGAAGCCGTAGAAATGCTTTTCTAAATATAAAAATAGTATGAATAAGTGATAGAATGACTTTGAATACTCGATTCATTATATCATTTTTTAGTATAGTTTCATAAAATTGATGATTGAAATATAACCCTTTAAACATCACAGAACAAGACCTAAAATTTAGAGAGAGAGAAAGATAGATGAATAAATTTGTTAGAAAGTTCAGAAAGAATAATTGTAACCGTAACCAAAGACATGATTAATTTTTCGACTTTGCGAAAGTAAAGAAGTTTTATTAATAAAAGTGAAACCTTGCAGTGTAATTAACTCTAAGTCGTTATGGCTTAGAGTTTTTTTTATTGAGATTTTTGTATAAAAGTTTTATACTTTATCTCACAGGTTAGAGAGTCGTTTCGCTTTTTATATCTAAAAATACATAAATTTGTTTTATATTGTGAAACAAATTTGTTTTAAATAAAAATCACTTCATGGCAGATTATCAGCTAAAAGATATGTATAATCGCGATTTTTACAATCGCTTATCAGATGTTTTTATAGAACATTTTCCTTCTTTTAAAAAAGAATTATTCCTCCAACTTATCTTTGATGAAAAATATGAATCAAGAGAACTGAAAGACCGAATGCATCATACGGCAAAGGTTTTGAATGATGTATTATTAGGCGATTTTACTAAAAAAATAGCTATTCTAAAACCCGCTGCACCACATTGTGAAGATGGTTTTACAGGGATTTTTTTTCCTGATTTTGTTGAAATGTTCGGAATGGACGAAAAGGATTATGATGTTTCGATAAATGCTTTAGAGTATTTTACAAAGTATTCGAGTTCAGAGTTTGCGGTTCGTCCTTTTATTATAAAACATTCTGAAAAGATGATGTCGCAAATGCTAGAATG
>CAKZLT010000135.1 GCA_937127195.1 uncultured Saprospiraceae bacterium | reverse complement strand
TGTAGCTAATCGTTGAAATTACAACACTATCACAGCCATTTACATTCGTGTAAGTATTCGTGAATGTGCCAACATCGGAAGTATTACAACTTGTCGAATTAACATAAATTGTATCTAGTGTAATTACATTCAAATTCAAAACAATAATGCTATCACAGCCACCATAAGCAGATAAAGTATCTGTATAAATTCCTGTATTATAGTAAGCTATATTATTAACAACAAAACTATCACTTTCGCAAATCGCTGTATTAATAGTATCTCGAACGGTCGGTACTAATACATAAGTATCAACATAAATAGTTGCACAAGCCGATGCAGTACTTTGCAGTGAATGTGTTGAAGTTACTCCATCAAATGGCGCAAAACAAGTCGCAATATTTCGGTAAATCGTATCAATTACTTCAACTGTCAAGTTAGTAATCACGATGCTATCACAACCACTATAACCAAAGCCAGATAAAGTATCTATATAAGTTCCAGTTGCATCAAATATACTTGTTGCACCAGAGAAATAATAGGTTTCATTTTCACAAATCGTTGTATCAACTACTGTAGGCGCATTTGCGGTGTAATTAACCGTTTCAATCACAACACTATCACAGCCTGCCACATTAGTATAAATCTCAGTTGTTGTACCTGTTGCAACACTTCCATCACAAGTAAACGATTGTAAATACGTCGTATCTGGCTCAAGTACCGTCAAATTCGTAATAACTATACTATCACAACCATTCGCTGCTGTAATGGTATCATTATAAATTCCCGTTTGAGAATAACCTATTGGTGTTCCGCCTGTCGGGTCATATACTGGATAAATTGTTTGACCTTGACAAATCGTCGTATCAATATTCACAATTGAAGGCGGCAAGTAAGTAAGTGTCAAAACTACCGTACTATCACAACCATTTGCATTTGCGTAAGTATTCATTGATTGTCCCGCCAATCCTGCGTCGCAAGTTGTCGAATTAACATAAATCGTATCTGGTTCTATTACATTCAAATTCAAAGTAATAATACTATCACAACCACCAGAAGCAGTCAAAGTATCCATATAATTACCTTCATTGTAGTAAGCTATATTATTAACAACAAAACTATCGCTTTCGCAAATCGTCGCATTTATAGTATCTCGAACCGTTGCTACTAGATTGTAAGTTGTAATAATTAAACTATCACAACCATTTTCATTTTGTAAAAGATTAGACACCTGACCAACTTGCGCTGGATTACACGTTTGAGCCGTGAGATAAGTGGTGTCTTTTTCAAAATAATATAAATTAATAGTCGCTGTACTATCGCAGCCATTCGTCGCAGTCAAGTTATAAATGTAAGTATCTGCACCCAAAATGTAACTTCCATTGATGGAAATACTATCGCCTTCACATATACCAACATCTGAATTTGAAGTAATTGCTGGCGATACCGTCAAGTTAATCGTCACGACACTATCACAGCCATTAACCGTTTGTAAAGTTTTAACTTGAGTGCCTGTCGAAGTATAGAAACTATCACCTATCCAAAGGCTATCTCCATTACAAATGGTAACATCGTCGTTATAAACAGCATTCGGATGAACTGTTAAATTTGTAATAACGACACTATCACAATCATTCATTGCGACGAGTGTATCTGTGTAAATGCCCGTTGTTTTATAAGCATTTGTACCAATAATCAAACTATCACCAAAGCAAATACTTTGATTTTGATTATTAACAATTGCTGGTGCAACAGTCAAGTTTGTTGTGATAATACTATCACAACCTCCGATTACAGTTGTAAAGCTGTCAATGAAAATGCCCGTTGTTTTATAAATATTCGCTCCAACAATAACACTATCACCTTGGCAAATCGTCAATGTATTTGTATCTCTTGAAGATGATGCATAAGTCACCGTACTAATAATCACACTATCACAACCATTAATATTACTCAATGTACTTGTGAATACACCTCCACCATCAATTTGACAAGTTGTACTATTCAAGTAAGTCGTATCTGGAGCTAAGTAAGTATAAGTTACAAAGACAATACTATCACAGCCGTCGCTACCCGTTAGAGTACTTTGGAATGTGCCTTCACTATCTAAGATACAAGTCGTCTGATTGGTATAAACAGTATCTATTGTACAGCAAAATCCTATATTAACACTTACCGTTGTTACTTCTTCACAGCCATTGGCATAAGTAGCGGTTACGGTATAAATGCCCGAATAAGTCGTATCAGCACCGTTTACGGTTGTGTCACTATCATATCCAGTAAAACCATTTGGACCTGTCCAATAGTAAGAACTTGCACCTTTATCTGCCGAAAGGAATAAATTGGTTGGACTACAAGTATCCGAAACGGAGTAGAAAGCATTCAACGACCCCGTTTGGTCAATCACTACTTGACCCGTTGCAGTCAATCCATTATCATCTGTCACCGTCAAAGTATAAACACCTGCTGGCGCGGTCAATATATGTGAATTATGTCCATTACTCCAAGCATAAGTATAAGGTGCTGTGCCTCCTGTAATCGTTGCGGTTGCTTGTCCGTCATTCTCACAAGTTGCATCAAAATCTTTTTCTACTATTAATAATAATGCGCCAATTGTACAAAATGCTTCATTATTATCCGTTCTTGCTTCCTCTGGGTCAGCGTTGACTATTTTTAAAATAAGCGTCGTTGGTGAATAGACATTATTCCATGGATAAGTAATATCCAAACTATCTAATGCATCCACATCAATATTAGTTGAACCAATCAAAATGGTATCTAAATTCGCATCAACATAATAAAAATAAACATCCGCATTACAAGAAGTATCACCGCCATTATGAATACGAGCTTCCAAAAGTGCTGCCGAATAAAGCGCAGGATTAGCTGCAGTAACACAGAAATTTGTTGGATATAAATCAGGTAATTGTCCAACATGTAATGCGCGAGTTGCTTCATTATTCAGTTCGTTACTTTCGTTTATTTCTTCATCATTATCAATAATAACTCTTGCTACGTGTGCACCAACCAAAGTCGAACTCCACGGCGTAGTGAAATTAACCGTATTAAAATCGCCTGTACTCAAACCACCAACTTTCATAGAATCTAATGGAATTTCATCTACCATGATGAATAACTCCATACTATCACCGACATTAGAAACTCCTAAGTTTTCGTAAGTCACATCAAAAGTAACGTCTTGACCAACTTCAGGATTTAATAAATTAGGGTTGATATATTGAGAAAGTACACGCATATCTGGCACTTGAACTACATCTACGCTCACAATCAAGACGTTATTTGACTCATCACACTCTGTATAAGCATTAT
Organism: uncultured Saprospiraceae bacterium; assembly: GCA_937127195.1. GTDB lineage: Bacteria > Bacteroidota > Bacteroidia > Chitinophagales > Saprospiraceae > CAKZLL01. Next base: position 13,213 of record CAKZLT010000135.1, on the reverse strand, counting down.
CTGGGTCAACCGTCATTCGTACTTGATACGTTCCTGCTTGTTGAAAAGCATAAGGCGTTGGTAGCACATAAGCATAATTACAATTACAAGTCGTTGTAGAAGCTGGAGCTTGCGTACCTTGACCTATTAATTGCCAGCCAGTAATACCTGGTCCGCTCACTTCAAATTTCACATCAGTAGAAGAAGCATCAAAAATACCATCATTCTTAACGCGAACCCCCATTTGGAAAGGATTGAAAACGGTGTGCGTTCTGTCCCACCACATCGAAGTATAGCAATAACGTGATAGATTAAACTCGTAACACAAGTTTACTTCTTCAGTATTATTGTTTTCGTTGCGCTCATTAACAACGTCAGTCGGGTCAATAACAATCACCAAATCTTGGTCTCCGAGTGCTATATTTGGTATTCCGTAAAGAGAAACCGTATCTCTTTGACCACCTGCCAAAGTACCAGGATAATTGACTGTATAAACTGTTGTATCTGGAATTGATGTATTTATTAATAAAAATCGAACATCAAAATTCGTTGCATCTTGATTACCTTGATTTCTAATTTCTGCGAATAAATCCATGTTTTGAGGGAAACTCACATCTACTGGATTGGCATCAATTCCTGTTAAGCTTCCGCATTCTACCACCACCAAATCCGCTTCACAAGCTGCTGATGACCTATTGAATGAAAGCCCATTATTATCTTCTTTATATTCTGTAATTGCTTTTGAACTATCCGCGTAAACACTTACTGTGTAAGTTGCCGTAGCATCAGAGAACAAATAACAGAAACTCGTCCATGTATTTTTACAAGATGCTAATGTATCAATGTAGTTAGTTCGCTGTCCATCAAAAACGCCATTTTTGAAAACATCCATCACTACATCGAATCGCCCTGCTCCTACTCCGCCATCATTTCCTATGTAAAAAGAGAAACAAGCCGTATCACAATCATATAAAGTACCTATTGAATAAGACTTAGCTACCAAATCTGGTAAGGCTGGCAAGACAGTAATGCTTCGTGTTCTTGTATTATTAAACTCATTACTTTCAAATACAAGGTTCGTATAATCCGCATACGCTTTGATATAGGTTTGACCAATTGTATTGAAAGTCATATTACCTAAGTCAACCGTATGAGATTGATTTGGTAACAATTGAGGAACAGAATAAGGGCCAGGAACAGGTGTTCCATCTGGCAATTCAATGAATAATTGAGATGCATCTGCTGTATCACAACCATAATTATAAACCGTCGCCGTTCCTGTTATTGTTGTTCCAACCGTAATTTTATAATCACTCAATGCAATATTCACTTGCAAATCTGGCTCACAAATAATCACTGGCGTAATCAAGTCAAAACTCGTTTCAAAAGTATCTGTTAAAGTAAAATCTGTTGTATTACCCCGTACCGTATAAGTTGCTGGCGCAGGTAAGGACTGATAAAAAGATTTAGAGAAACTACCCAATGAATTGGTATAAGTACTAAAAGGTCCAGCCACTTTTGCACCAATAGAATCATAAACACTAAAGGTCACTGTAGCTCCTGCCACACTCGAGTCAGCCAAGGTTACCGCCAAATCGGTGTAAACGGCATTACCCGAAACTCGAATAGTTCGATTTGGATAACTCGGATTCGGTGAAGCATTCAGCGTTGTAATAATATCTCCACCAATCACAAAATTACCAACTGTAAACGGACGCAATGCAGTATTATCTAACTCATTTGGTTCATTAATAGTATTATTCAAATCCAAAATCACTTGCATTGGATTCCAACTCGGCGTATCCGAAACTATCCATTCCCATTCTAAAGTAATATTACCTAAAGCTGGCACAATCGAAACCGTATCATTTTGAGAAAGGCTGTCGTTTTGATTTAACAATTTGACAATAAAATTCGTCGCATCAAAATTCGAATAGTTATGAATAATTGTGCTAACTGTGATGGTATCTCCTGTATTTGGATTGGCATCACTAAATGTAATATCATTTGCAAAAATCGAAACATCCGTAGCATTTAATACGTCTGGCGCGTCAAATCCACCAAAAACGGCATTACAACCATTTCCATCAGAAGTTCTAATTTCAGTATTCCAATCGCCACTAATCGGCAAACCAATCGTTTCAAAGTAATAACGCTTTCCATCTGTTACAATCGAGTCCGTAGGGTCAAGTTCTTGCATGAACAAAACACGGTCATTTGTATTGAAATAATTACCGTTATTTTCCGCCTCCATCCAAACTTGTGGCTCTCCAGAAGCAGGTGAATGACCATCTGCATCCGTATAAGTAACTTCAAATCGGAAAGTTGTGTAAGCATCTCCCGAAGTTGGAGAAACTACTTCATTTACAAAATTAGCATTGCCACTATACGCCAAAGTAGGCGCGTTATTTCCATTATTAGTAACGGTCGTCGTTGCCGTATCTCGGCAACCATTATTATTGGTAACAATAACTGTATAAGTGCCAAAGTTGGCTGCTATACTATTAGAAATTGTAGGGTTTTGGTCGCTGCTAACGAATGAGTTAGGCCCCGACCAAGCGTAAAATACTCCACCTCCTGCGTTCAATTCTATATCTTCGCCAATGCAATAAGCACCTGTATTAGAAGCTGTTGCTGTTGGTTGAGCATTCATATTAATAACCATACTCATCGTCGAATCACAACCGCTTCCACTAGTAATAATCACAGAATAAGTACCAGCCGAACCAACACGAATATTATCCGCCGTTGCGCCTGTACTCCAAAGATAAGCCGAACCGTTACTCGCTGTCAAAGTTACACTATCACCCAAGCAAATCGTTGTCGCGCCACTAGCTACCAAACCAATTGCAGCATGACAATCAGTATCATCACAATCGACTTTTCCGTCGTTGTCGTCATCAATTCCATTATTACAAATTTCAGTACAAACACCAACCGACACGAAAGTCGAAGCGCTATCTGAACAGCCATTCACGTCTGTTACTGTAACGTAATAGCTTCCTGTGTTCAATGCAACGGCATTAGGAATAACAGGGTTTGACATTCCGCTAGTAAAACCATTCGGGCCTGACCAAACATAGCCAATTCCACCCGTGGCAGTCAACTGAATATCTTGACCATCACAGTAAGCGCCACCATTTGTAGCATTCGCAACTGGTAACGGATTTACAATTAATTCAATTGAATCATTCGAAATACAACCATTTGAATTGGTTACTGTAACGTAATAAGTAGTATTTGTAATCGGTGAAACGTTGATAGAATTACCCGAACTCGCTACATTCCATTGATAAGTACTACCACCAAAAGCAGAAATACTTCGTGATTCGCCAGCACAAACCGTTGGGCTCGCTGGGCTAAATGTAATATTTGGTTTAGCGTGATGTTCTACGCTAGAATTAATCGTGTCATTTACAGTATTTGCATCTCCCAAAAGTGTTGTATAAGCTTTTATAGTATGTGTTCCTGTTGCTGTCAAATCAAAAGTCGCAACAAAAGTATAGCTTTGAGTTGTTCCTGCATTTACTGCAAACGCGCCAACATTCTCAGTAATCGTCGTTGCATTATCTACAATAACAGTTACGTCGAAGCCAGTAGCCACATTTCCACCAAAATTGGTAACACTAACCGTAATCGCTTCATTATCAGACAAATCACAACCATCAACTGGTGCCGTCACTGCCGAAATACCAATATCATCGGTTACTGCTGCACCAAATTCATCTGCTCCAATATCAGGATGTGTTGCACTTCTTGCTTCTCCATCAATATCATCCGTAATACTTGCCAATAGAGTCGCTGCACTATCCAAAGCGATTTGACTAACATGTAAATCATCCGCTGCTGTAAAGCTCGGATCAATTGAAATAGAGTTCGCATCCAAGCTAGAAGTCGCTTGCCAATCTGACAAATTCAATTGTCCTGTGTTATTCCAATAACCAACATTCATTCCCGCAGAGAATAAATCATTGTAATCACTTGAAGCATAAGAACTCGTTCCTGTTGCATACATTGCGTAACCTGTTCCTTCGTGTACAGCGATATTATTAACAAAATTCAAATTACTACCATAAGTCGAATAAAAGGCTTTTGAACTAGCATTCGATGAACCATTTCTAATATTATTATGATAAAAATTAACATAGTCAGAATAGTAAGTATAAATTGCGTAATTGTTAGATCCACTTCCTTCACCAACCGAAATAAAGTTATTCGCTATCATTCCGCGATTAGCAGAATTTCCGTCTGATTGATTCAAATAAATTCCATCTCCGTTGATTACACCCGTTATTTTATTTTTTAAAATGCTATAACCGCCATCCGAATACACCATATAAATACCCAAATAATTACTAGATATTGAGCTTGTTGTAATCGTATTTGCCTCAATACGAACGTCATCTTGATACTGTAAGTGTAAACCTCCTCGCGATTGTCCTGTTATTTCATTTCCAAAAAATTCTGTTCCAACGTTTTCGTTAGAACTACTACTATAATAGTACGCACCATAGCTACCATTAATCATTTTATTATAAAAAAAGCGGTTATTATCGCCACCACCTGTATTGAAAGAATAGATATTCGCACGATTAGCAGAGCTTGAAGTTGTACTTGGACTTTCTATCACATTATTAAAAAAGTCATTATTCGATGCTTCATTTTCTATTTTAATAGCATTCGCATAACTGGCATTTGTTCCTATAATGGATATTTTTTGGAAACGCAACCAATCTGCACCATTCAAATACAAGGTATGTCTATCCGTCGAATTGGCATCATAAGTTAAAATAACAGCAGTACTATCGCCCACTTCTGACTGAAAAGTAATCGTCGCAGCAGCCGAAGTTCCTGTAATTTCTGTGATTTCGACTTGCTCGTTATATGTTCCATTTCTAATATCAAATACAACACTTCCAAGAACGCCGCCTCTTTCTAATGCCAAAACAGCATCGCTAAAGGTTGGATAATCTGGTGTAGAACCACCAATTGTATAAGTTCCATTCAAGGCAGGATAAAGATTAAATACCTGTGCCGTATCATTTAAGTTTTCAGTATCAGGATTACCGTTCGGCTGAGCTGTCCAAGCTGTAATATCATAACCTGTATTGGCTACTGCTGTAAAATTGCCAATATTCACTGAATCTTTTGAAGCTCCAGAGGCAATATTTCCAGCCCAACTAAAAGGCGTTTGAGCAACTCCATTCAATGTCCATTGAATTTGAGTGGTTGTCAAAGCATTTGTACCATTATTTACAATAGTCACCAAAACAGGCGCAACCCCTTCAGCAAAAGGCGTATTAGGATCCGTAATCGCTAAAATTCCAGCGTCATCCTGTGCCGTCGAAAATTCATCTGCTCCAATGTCTGGCGTTGCAGGATTACGGGTTTCTCCGTCGATGTCCGTTATGACTTCCGCGACAGGCGTTCCTGCTTTGTCTAGTCCAATTGCTGCAACGTGCAAATCTGCTGAATCTGTATAAATTGGGTCAATCGAAATAGAATTAGCTTCCAAACTCGTTGCCGTTTGCCAATCTGCCAAAGTTGCTCTATCGCCACTGGCATATCCTAAGTTTGCCCCTGTTGAGTATAAATTGTTGTAATCAGAAGAACCAATACTCGTTCCATTTACATAAATAGCATAGCCACCCCCACTATGAATTACATTGTTATTTTTGTAATGACTATTTGGATTTGAACTATGATAATAAGCAGCCGAAGTCGAACTTGTTGAAGTTGAATTGATATTATTATTATAAAAATTCACATAACCAGAACTCACCATATAAATGGTTCGAGAACCGTTTCCTGTACCACCAGAAGAGAAAAAGTTATTCGCAATCAAAGCAGGCGTAGCTGCTGAACCATCTGAGTCGTTGATATACGCACCATAATTGGTTGTTCCTGTATTCGCACCTGACACGCGGTTATTTGTAATTTCGTAGTAATTTCGTAAGTCATTAGTATAAATAGCACGGAAATCAAAACCGTAATTAGCCGTGTTTGTTATTGTGTTTCTATCAAAAATAAGCTGCTCTTGATCCTCTAACCAAACAGCTCTATAATAGACATTTTCAATGTTATTATTTAAAATAGAAACATTTGTACCTAGATTAGATGCTGAATAGCCTCGAATGTAAATACCATAGCTACTATTAGATAATCGATTATTTTGAATAGTCAGATATTCCGTTTTGAAACCATTATTCGTAGTATAATAATTATAAATAATAGTTTGATTAGCAGAAGTTCCTGTTGGATTACTTCCTATCAAATCGTTGTTTTGAAGGATAATATGCGTCGAATTGCTATCCAAAGCGACGACTCTACCGTAATTTGAATTTAAACTTTGAACAGTCATTCGTTGAAAAGTCATCCAATCAGCACCACCAAATTTCAAGACATAGTTATTAGTATTTCCAGAATTATGCTCTAAAATAACGCCCGTACTATCGCCCATTTCTGATTGAAAAACAACTTGATTAACTGTATCTGTTCCCGCAATTGGCGAGAAACTGACTTGTTCGGTGTAAGTTCCATTGCGAACATCTACCGTTACAGGCGCGACTACTCCACCTAATCCTAGCCAGTAAGCGGCTACATTAAAGCTTGAAAAATCAGGCGTAGCACCACCTAGAGTGTAATTTCCAGCGAAAGCTGCCACCACATCTGTAATCGTTGCAGTATCATTTGAAGTAACTAAGTCTGGAATTCCGTTAGGATTTTCGGAATGAGCTTCAATACTGTAATTGATTTGATTGGCAAAAGAATATAATCCTAGAAAAACACTAGAAGTATCTCCACTTCCTAACGCGCCCGTCCAATTGACAACAGGTTGAGGAACGCCATTAATTGACCATTGAATGGTGGCATTGAGAATACTATCTGCTCCAAAGTTTTTCAAATTCGCATAAACAGGCAAACTCGCTGGCGCGAAAGGCGCAGCAGGTGGCGAAATAAAGGCAATACCTAAATCCGTCCCCATTAATATAAATTCATCTGCTCCGATGTCTGGCGTAGTTCCATTTCTAGGTTCGCCTTCAATGTCTGTTGCAACTGTTGCAATTGGCGTTCCTGCTTCGTTCAAGCTAGAATTATTCACTACAAAAGAAGTGTCTCCATCAAAAAGCGGGTCTTCTGAAATACTATTTCCATCAAAACCTGTAGCACCTTGCCAAGCTGTCAAGTCAGCAATTACTCCCGAACGATACGCTAAGTTTGTACCATTGGTATAGAAATCATTATAATCTGAACTAATCAAATTAGAAGTACTATTTGTATAAATTGCATAACCACTTTCAGCTCTCGAAATGTTATTAGCTAAACGAAGATTCGTACCTGAACTAAGGTAAATCGCGCTACTTGTTGTTGAGGTATTTTTATGATGAATACTATTATAATATATATCCGAATAATTACTACCATTAATATATAGTCCTCTTCCGCTCGCGTTTGTTCCCGTCTGATAAGTGAAATTATTAGCAATTAAATTATGATTTGAACTTGTTCCATCACAATTATCAAACAATATAGAATAATAACCTTCGCCTAAAATACGCACTTGATTTTGTGTCACTTTGATTCCGCCACCAAGACAATCATCGATATGAATACCATAATAACCAAAAGAAGGCGTGCTGGAAAGGACTTGATTACTATCAACTACAAGTTCATTCGCGTACTGAACATACAAGCCTCGATAATATTGATTCAAAAATTGATTACCAATAATCGAGTCACCATCAAGATATTGACCACTATTAGTATTTCCATCCAAGTTAATTGCGTAGCTACCGTTTTCAAAAATATTATTAAAATACTTTTGATACTCGTGATTATCCGAATGATAATGCATCAAGGTACTGTTACTACTCGTTGAATTGGTTGAATTGTTGGTAATAATATTATTTTCAAAAGTCAAATGATTAGCCCCGTTTTCAATTTCAAATACTCTTTTGTAGCTTGTAGAAGTATTTTCAAAAGTCATATAACGGAACTTCAACCAATCCGCGCTATTCAGATAAACGGTATAACGCGCCGTAGAACTAGAGGCATTATAAGTTAATTTACAATTGGCAGGATTTAAAAACTCCGATTCAAAAGTAATCGTTTTGGAAGAATCTGCACCACAAATTTCATTGATTTGGAGTTGCTCATTGTAACTACCATCACGCACAGCCAAAGTCGTCGCGCCTGTTACACCACCCAAATTCAACTGCGTGACCGCTTCTGTGAAAGTTGCAAAATCTGGCGAAGTACCACCAATCGTATATAAGCCAGCCAAAGCACTATACACATCCGAAATAGTCGCTGTGTCATTGCCTTCAAAAACATCTGCTCCGCCATTTGGACTAATAGAATTCGCTGATAAATTCACACCTTCATTGATACCAAAATTGACAATATCTAAGAGAACGGTGGTTGTATCTCCCGTTGCAAGTGAACCAGACCATGGAATAGGTGGTTGTGCTGCACCGTTATTTTCCCATTGAATAATCGCACTCGTTAAAGTTGTTCCACCAGAATTTTGCAAAATGGCATAAACAGGATATGCGCCATGATAGAATGGTTTTTCGGGCGTGATAATTTGGATAATTGCTGCGTCCGCTCCTGTTGGCGTGAATTCGTATGCACCAATATCTGGCATCGAAGCATTCCGTGCCGTACCATCAATATCTGTCATTATACCAACAGATTCGCCTGCATTATTCAAAAACACTTGATTGACGATATAAGAAGAATCTCCAGCAAAATATGGATTTGCAATCAAGGAATTAGAATCCAAACTAGATGCCATTATCCAATCCGCTAAGGTTGGTTGTGCCACACCCAGATAACCTGTAATAGCAGCATCTGTAATGTAATAATTATTTTTATCCGCCGCTGAAATATTATTAGAAGTGTTAGAATATATCGCGTAACCTGCGTTTGATTTGGTTATATTATTATTAAAAAAACGAATATTGTTACTACTAGAAGTATAAAAACCAGCAGAACTTACACTCGTCGTGTGATTTGTAATTGTATTGTGATAATAATTGATATAATCCGAACTACTATTATAAATACTTAAATTATAGTTCACTCCCAAAGAATGAATAAAGTTATTATATACAGAATGTGGCTCTGCACTACTTCCATCGCTTCCAACGATTTCGATACCGCGCGCGCCTTTGATATTTCTTATTTTATTATTAAAAATAGCTAAACGACCGTCCGTATTAGAAACATAAATTCCATCGTAACTAGAAGTTCCCGAACCATCTCCGCTAATAATATTATCGTTAATCGTTAGATTCGCCGTGTTATAAATAGCAATTGCACCATTGTATTGATTGTAAAAAGTACTACGCTCAATATTCACTGTATCTAGTGAACCATTATTCACACGCACACCATAATTTCCACTATAAAAATGACAATCATAAAAGCCCAAGTTATCAACACCTCCTGTCGCTGACTCAATCAAGTCGTCATAAGATGGATAAGGTGCTGTGAATTGACAATCATCAAAACGGATAAACTCCGAGTTATTTCTAATATCAAAATTCGTATTATTACTAGTGCTTAATGCCCGAAAAGTCAAATCTTTGAAATGTAAATTAGCTGTATTATCCAACAAAAAGATATAGTCAGTCGAACTACTAACCGATGTATAACTTATTGAAACATCACTTTTATTATTCGTTTCTGATTGAAAAATAACCGTTTCATTGTTCGGGTTACTGAACTGACCAATCGTAATTTGTTCTGTATAATTACCTGTTCTTATATTAAAATAAGTCGGACCACAAACACCAAAAGCCATCAAAGTATCAACCGCATCTTCAATAGTTGCAAAATCTGGCGAAGCACCTCCAATTGTATAAATCGCGCCCATTCCTGCCGAAATAGTCGTTGTCATGGTATCGTTTGAAGTATTTCCATCAACGTTAGAATTGGGTAAATCTGTCCAAACTTTTACTACCGCACTTGCTCCCAAATAAGGTAAATTTACATTACCCAAAAAGGTATTTGCTGTATAACCTCCTGCCGAACCAATGGTGTCAATCGTCGTATTGTATCCTATCGGTGATTGCAACACGCCATTGATTGTCCAATTAATCGTAACATTATTAATTGCATTATTACCAAAGTTCGTCAATTCCAACCCAACAGGATTCAAGCCCAAACAAGAAGTCACGTCAATATTAGAAAGACCTGCATCGTCTGCGTTATTTCCAGCAAAAACAAACTTCATTTGTGGCTTCCTAGAGGTTCTGGAAGTCGTCGCCGAACCACAAACACTTGATGCGCCATAAATATAACGATAGCCATTTGTCGATGAAGTATAGCGAATTCTACCGCTTGCACTCGTCGTCGAGACTGGTTCAAAACAAATATCTACCAGAATATTATCCGTTCCATTCCATTCGAAAGGTGCATCCAAAGTAAACATATCAAAACCACCCGCCGTAGGTGTGTAACTCGCATTAGTGTAAACGGTAGTCAATGCACCTGCATCGTGAGATGCCACATTAGTTGCTGTCGTGTGCCGCATTTTGACTGTAAAGTTGGGTAACGGTACATTGGGCGCTTGCTCAATATACAAACCCATTTCAAGGATTTTTCCACCCGTGACGCCACCGCCATTAAGTTCCGCAGCGGTGTAAACGACCTGACTTCGATAACTTCGATTGTAATAAACATTAATCGGAGAAGGTGTCGTTGTACCTGTGACGGTCGTTCCTGTACCAATTTCTATTGTTTGTGAAAAAGCATTTTGAGTTAAAAATAAGGCGATTGCGCCTAGTAAAAACATTTTAATGACAGTAAATCTACTTTTCATCTGATAATTATTTGTAGTAGTTCGATTGATGACTTTTCTTTTAATTGACAATGCTTTTTTACCCGTCGGGCAGGTTTACAATGCCTTATAATAGGTTTGACCTTAGTGAAAAATCACAAAGTTCATTTTTATTTTTAAATTATTTATTTGCAATGGATACTCGATTTTTAGATTGGTAATATGAAAATGATAATTATTCGAGTCAAACAAAGATGTATAATTATAATACGTTTGTCAATAATGAATGATTAGTTGGCTAGCTTTGAATGAGTAGTTGGTTGATTTTTGGGGTTAGTTGGTAAATTTGGGTATGGTTAGGAGGTTTTGTAAAATATTATTATATCATCTAAAGGTCCTTCTATTCCCAAAATGAATATTGGAATTTTTATTATGATTCCTTTTTACTCATAATACCAATTAATTGAGTATTTTTGCTTATTGTAGCTTACTGAAATAATATCAAAAGAAATCAAAAAAATCAATGACATTAAAGGAACAAATTGATAATACTATTAAAGATATACAAGAGCAATATTTAGTTGATGATACTCCTTGGATAATAGGCTACTCAGGAGGAAAAGACTCTACAGCCTTATTACAATTAGTATTATACGCTCTAAATAAATTACCAAAAGAACAGTTAAGTAAAAAAGTTCATGTTCTTTCTAGCGATACTTTAGTTGAAAATCCTGCTATTGTCAAATATGTAGATAAGCAGATTACAATGATAAGGAGCTTTGGAAAAAAAAGACTCTTCCCTCATTTTTCTGAATTATTCGATGCGGTAAAAGTAGTACCAAAACTAGAAGATAGATTTTGGATAAACTTAGTTGGAAAAGGTTATCCTTCTCCAAATCGTTGGTTTCGTTGGTGTACAGAAAGATTAAAAATCAACCCTACCAATGATTATATTTTAAAGCAAATTAGTAAACATGGAAAAGCGATTATATTGTTAGGGACAAGAAAAGCTGAGTCCTCTAACCGTAAAAAATCAATGGAAAAATATGAATTGGGGATACAAAACATGAAACTCCGAAAGCACGCTTTACCTAATGCTTGGGTCTTTGCCCCAATTTCGGAATGGAAAACAGATGAAATATGGCAATATTTAATGTCTGTACCTAACTTTTGGGGCGGTGACAACAAAGTTTTAGTAACTTTATACCGAAATGCTTCAAAAGATGCAACTGAATGTCCTTTAGTTATTGATACTTCTACACCAAGTTGTGGAAAATCTCGTTTTGGTTGCTGGGTATGTACTGTTGTTAAAACCGACAATTCAATGGAAAGCCTTATAGATAATGGCGAAGAATGGATGGAGCCAATGTCTGATTTTCGAAATTATTTAGCCGAAGCAAGGAATGACGAGACAAAAAGAATGAAAGTCAGTCGTGATAATCGCAATAGACTAGGACCTTTCCATTTTGAAATAAGAGCAGATTTACTGAAAAGATTATTAGAGGTTCAAAAAAGTATTCAAGAAGAAGAGTCACATTTAGAATTAATAAGTAAACAAGAATTAGCTGCCATTCAGGTTCAATGGAATTACGATGGCAGTTTTGATTATAATGTTTCTGAAATATACCAAGGCGTATATAATAAACCCTTACTTATGAATAGTGAACGAAAAAAACAAGAAGCTGAAGAGTTAAGATTACTTGAAAAAGTATGTTTGGAAAACAATATTAATCCAGACCACGTTCGTACTTTAATGGAGACTGAGAAGAATAATGTTCACTATGATAGACGAGGTTCTATTTTTCTCGAAATGCGAAAAAAAGTAGCGCGCTTTGTTGATGATATAGAAAGAGCCAAAGCGGACAAAATTAATGAAAATATTTAGTTAAAAATTGTTTTCTAATTGTAGAATTAATGAAAATAAGCGCAATTCACTTAAAGGATTTCAAATCTTATAAAGGCTATCATAAGCTTGAGAATTTAGATGAAGGTTTATCAGAGAATAAAAATATTATCCTTTTAGGAGGTCTCAATGGAGCAGGTAAAACTTCACTATTGGAGGCTATAATTTTAGGTTTTTATGGTCAAGGAGCTAATAAATTATATCCTTCGAAGGGAGCTAAGTTAGAAAGATATGAATCTTTTATCTGCTCTTTGTTGAATAAAACTACCGCAAGAAAAAATAGTTCATCCATCATTGAGGAACAAGAAAAAATAATAGTCGAAATATTTTTAAAAGAAGTTAATTTTACTAGGAATGTTTCTACAAATATTTCTATTCTCAGAGAATGGACTATTGGAATATCAAATAATAAACTACGACTTATTGATGAAGATTGGAAGATTTTAAACAGTGAAGGAAAGCATTTTCGAGAGTTAAATATGCAACGTGCTACAACTAGTGAATATAAGGATAGACGAGACCAATATAGTGACTTGATTAATGGT
>CAKZLT010000134.1 GCA_937127195.1 uncultured Saprospiraceae bacterium | reverse complement strand
TTTCCTGCTGAATATAACCCAAATGAATTTGGGGTGATTATTAGTGATAATATTTTAATGAAAGAAAAACCAAAAACATCTAGTTCCACAATAGGTGAATTAACTTATGAAATTGTCAGAATTATACCAGAAAAACGAAATGAAAAGGATAAAAAAAATTGGGTAAAAATTAAAAGACAAAACGAGTCAGTCGGTTATATTCGTCAAGCGTTTATTCGTCGTCCAATAGATTATCGCTTAGGTTTTCGTAAAAAAAACGGAGAATGGAAAATTGATTTCCTAATGAATGGGCGATAAAAAATTAGATACGGAGACCATTCCAAATTGCCCCCGATGACTTCTATGAAAGCACCTTGATATTTTTTTAGCCATTCTTGGTTCTTTAAAATGCCAAAAAGATTTTAACCCTTGATAATATCTGTAGCTTATTTCTCTAAGGGATTAGGCAAAAAAATAAATTTTCACTAAAAAGCTTTCAATTACTTTTCTACTATTCGCCTTAAACTATAAAGGATTAGGCTTTTTTATTTAATTTTGAAAAAAAATTAAAACCACTTAAAATGAGCTTGGTTAATTCGGCAGTAGGTTTATATTTCAAGGCACGGTATCATCGAATAGAACGTTTTATAAACAACCCTATTGATGTGCAGAGTGAACTATTTAAGACTTTGATAGAATCTGCAAAACATACAGAATGGGGCGAAAAATGGGAATATCGCTCTATCAAAAGCGAGCAAACATTCAGAGAACGAGTGCCTGTTGGAGATTACGAAAGTCACAAGCCATATATTGATAAGATGATGCTTGGTGCTGCCAACGTATTGTGGGCAGATAAGATTAAATGGTTTTCTAAATCCTCTGGAACAACAAATGACAAAAGTAAATTTTTGCCTGTTTCGGAGCTTGGAGTCAAAGAAAATCACATCCGTGGTACACGAGACACACTTTCGATGTACTTTGTTAATTATCCGAATGCTTCATTATTTGAGGGAACTTCCTTGGTTTTAAGTGGCACTTTAGATAAGTTTGAACCATTTCCTGAGACCATCTACGGAGATGTATCGGCGATTATGGTCGCTAATATTCCTTCCTTTTTTCGACTTTTCTACAATCCATCTTATGATATTGCATTACTCGCCGAATGGGAAAAAAAATTGGAGCTTACGGCAAGGCAGGTCATTGATAAAAATATAACAAGTATTGGTGGTGTACCAACTTGGAATTTGGTATTATTTCGTAGAATATTAGAATTGACAGGCAAGTCGAATATTTTGGAAGTATGGCCCAACTTTGAATTATATATTCACGGAGGAGTGAATTTTGAGCCTTATCGCTCTCAATTCAAAGCCTTATTGCCTTCTGACAGAGTTCAATATCAGGAGGTTTATAACGCATCAGAAGGTTATTTTGGTGCAAAAATGCTACCTAGCGATGATGATATTTTGTTGTTTTTAGATAATGGTATTTACTATGAATTTGTACCATTAGATGATTGGTCAACAGGCAAAATGGAAAATACAGTACCGCTGGCTGGAGTAGAAAAAGGTGTCAATTATGTGATGCTGATTAGTACCAATTCTGGACTTTGGCGTTATCAATGTGGCGATACCGTTAAGTTTACTTCAATCGCTCCTTTCAAAATCAAAATTACAGGTAGAACCAAACAATTTATCAATGCGTTTGGTGAAGAAGTCATGGTAGGAAATACGGATAAAGCAATTGCAATGACTTGCGAGACGACCAATGCTGTTATAGCAGAATATACGGCTGCACCTGTTTATATTGATGGAATAGAAGGTCGCGGCTGCCATGAATGGGTCATTGAATTTAAACAATTACCGAGTAATCTGCCCGCTTTTGCGGAGTTGCTAGATAAGAATTTACAATCTATCAATTCGGATTATGAAGCCAAACGCTTTAAAAGTTTAGCTTTAGAACAATTGAAAATCAATGTAGCACCGCAAGGTTCTTTCGTAAATTGGATGCGTTCGCGTGGTAAATTTGGTGGTCAAAATAAAGTGCCAAGGTTATCTAATAATCGACATTATGTTGAAGCTATTCTGGATTTTATAAAATAGACTATTGGGAAATAAAATGGAATTTCGGCGATTTAAGGGATTTAAGCGTCGGACGCCTGCGAGGCGTCCGACGCTTGTTGTTGTTTTCTCAGGCTTATTTATCCTTTCCAATAATATAATGTTTCATCAAATCCACATCCAGCAATTTCAAGTATTCCTTCTTAAAGGCTTCATAATCTTTTGCTAATACAATTCTTTCTTTGAATTCCATTTCGCGGTGCATTTTCATACCATCGCCAGCCTTCTCGAAAGTCAATTGATATTTAAAAAATGTATTTTCCATTTGCACACTTTTTGGAATTTCAGAAATGTGATAACCATCAGGTACTTCAATAATTATGTTTTGAATCGAAGGCGTAATCTCAAATATTTGTGCTAAGTCCAAATCATTGTAACGAGTCGCGGGAGTCAATAATGATGATGCACCAACTGATTGTAATAATGGTAATTGAAAGATGAATAAACTACTGACCTTATCTAGATAACTATTCGATTTGAGTGTGAAACTAGACTTTAAAGGCGGCGTTATTTTAGTCAAATTACCAAAATCAAATGCTTCTACATTCAAGTTTTTAAAGGCATTTGCACCAAAAAACGTCGAAATGTATTTTTTCTGATCGTTGATTGGCAAGCCATTTACTTCTTCTCGGATGCGCCCTCCAATCAAACCATTAGCATTAGAATTGACTTGAAGATTGATAGATTT
>CAKZLT010000133.1 GCA_937127195.1 uncultured Saprospiraceae bacterium | reverse complement strand
TTGACAGTTGATTGACCTTTAAAACACCAGTCAACGACTTTGAATAAGTCAAATATGTTTTGAAGGAAATGAAAATGCCACATCTTCTATTATTATTGTAAAGAGGATGTGCTTTTAAATGCAACTGATACATCCCCCCCGTCCCATTGGCCATCTCATCAAACCACCAAAACACATGAACTCCGCCTGTCTCGCTTGATAACTTCTGGCTATCGTCTCTGCTTCAGTAGTTTATGCCTCCACACCTAAGGACTCCGGTCATTTGCAATGAGAGCAGGGGCTGGTGCACAAAGACAGACCCTTTTTTCTTTTTAATCAGAGGTTGTGATCTGTACAATGTGGGTAATGCAGAGATGCTTAGCAAAAACAATGTAAGCAGTGCACATTTTACAAGTTAATAGCTATGTCTTTACATTTTAATGTTATTTTCTATATTCAGTTAGGATCTGACCTCATTGTGCATGTATATATTCATATCAAAATGGAGTAGAAATTAAACAAGTGTTCAACCTGTTGAATTAAAAAAATATAAAAATAGCGAAGATTATCTCAAGCGTTACAATCGAGTGATTCGGGGAATCGTTAATGAATGGTTTGAAGAAAAGGAATAATTTTATCATCACCAAAATATCCATAATATGAAAAATCTAACTTTACTGATAATTGTTACTATTTCTTTTTTGATGTTAGGAATGATTGAGAAGGATTTTAATGAATTACCCGAAAAACGTATTGCCCTTGTCATAGGTAATAGTACCTACAAAGATACACCGCTCAAAAATCCCGTCAATGATGCGGATAGTATTGCGAATGTATTACGGAATGAACTCGACTTTGAGGTGATTAAGGTGAAGAACGCCAACTTCAGTGAGATGAATACTGCTATGAATCGGTTCGATAAGAAGCTGCTCCGAATAGATAAATCTCGCTATCGGGTTGTGGCACTTTTCTATTATTCGGGGCATGGGATGCAGCATGACGGCAATACTTATCTACTTCCTGTTCGATATAATGTCAGTAGTCCTGCCGACTTGAAGTATCAAGCCGTGAACTTTCAGCAGCTAATAGACCGCTTGCAGTTTGGAAAGCACTATTTGAGTTTATTGATGCTGGATGCTTGTAGAACCAATACCTTGACCAAGAGTCTAGCTTCTCTTTTTAAGCGAGATGACGACCCTTTTGTTGGATATGCACCTCCGAAGAGTAGCCAAAGTAGTAACTCAGGAATGTATATCTCTTATGCGACCGCACCGAACAAGCCTGCGCTTCAAGGTGATGCAAACGAAGACAATAGCCCTTACATCAAAGGCTTTTTGGAGCATATACGAACACCTAACCTATCTATTTCTGACCTATATGATAATATCGGACAATATGTAAAAGAAAGCACTCGAAACACTCAAATTCCTTACTTGACGAAATCTTTTTATGAAAAATATTCTTTTAAATCGCTAACTATTGCCCCCGTTCGACAACCTAGTGAAGACCCTGACAATGATGGTTTTACGAATAAGATAGACGATTGCCCGAGTGTATATGGAGAATGTAAAGGTTGCCCCTGCAAGCCTGAGAAGATAGTACCAGAGCCAATCAAAGAAAAGGTCACCATTCTCGATGCCTTCTCTAGCCTAATGGTATCGATACCCAGCGGCTCGTTCCAGATGGGAAGTAATAGCGGAGATAGCGACGAAAAACCAGTACACCGCGTCACCCTAAGTGCCTTCAAGATGAGCAAATACGAAGTCACGCAACAGCAATGGCGGGCTGTGATGGGCAAGAATCCGAGCTACTTTAAAAACTGTGACAACTGCCCTGTGGAACAAGTAAGCTGGAATGATGTACAAGAATTTATCAAAAAACTCAACCAGCAGACAGGCAAAAATTACCGCCTGCCCACAGAGGCAGAATGGGAATATGCCTGCCGTGCAGGCACAACAACGCCTTTTAATACAGGAAATAACCTAACGACGAACCAAGCAAATTATGATGGGAACTATCCTTATCTAACCAATGCAAAAGGAGCATACCGAGAAAAAACAATGCCTGTCGGGAGCTTCGCGCCAAATGATTGGGGCTTGTATGATATGCACGGCAATGTATGGGAATGGTGTCAAGACTGGTATGGAAAGTATTCTAATAATATTCAAACAAACCCTACGGGAGCTAGTAGTGGCGCTGGTCGTGTTATTCGTGGCGGTTCGTGGTCTTTCCACGCGGTTTATTGCCGTTCTGCTTATCGTTTCAGCTATTCGCCTGCTGATAGCTACGGCAGCTTTGGTTTTAGGCTTGTCCTCCCGTAGTTTAGGGAATAGGCTCATTCCATGCCTCTTTTTTTGTTGAGCAAGCTAGATGAAGTGATTAGGGTATGCGATGCAAGCGGAGCGGCATCAAGCATATCCTAATCGACTTCATCGCTCTAGAGTATTATTGGTGAAGGCGGCGAAGCGGTTACTTGGCTGTTGTTGTTTTATAAATGGTTTTTTGAGAATTAAACGGTGTTGGTTTTAAAAACCGACACCGTTTTGAGGAGATTGTTTTTTATGATTCATTGGGACAAGCCCCAATGCTGTGATATTTCACCCCTTTGGGGCTTTTTTCTGAGCTTTTATTACCTCATCACCGTATTATAATACGCCTTTTCTGTCAATTGCGCCCATGAAGCAGCTTGTTTGGCAAACTTCTCATAAGAAGTATAGACCTTGTTGGCAAGGGCATCGTTGCCTATTTCGGTATCAATTACCTCTTTGGTGTGTGCCTTTAAGCTTTGGAGTACTTCTTTTGGGAATTGCTTGAGTTGAACCTTACTTTCGTTGAGTATTTTGGATAGATATTCTCCATTTTTAGACTCAAACCTACCCCAAACCCAGCTATGAGCTTTGTATGAAGCCATTTCTAGGATGGCTTGTAAATCCTTAGGTAAGCTGTCGTGTAGTTTTTTATTAACAAAAAATTCTAAATTAGTGCCTGGTTCGTGCCAGCCTGGATAATAATAATACTTAGAAATTTTATGGAAACCCATTTTGTAATCATGGTATGGCC
>CAKZLT010000132.1 GCA_937127195.1 uncultured Saprospiraceae bacterium | reverse complement strand
TATTAGGTTATAACTGATATTAGGTTTGTCATATTGTAAAAAAGATAATTTATTCAAATGGAACCAGTTAAAGCAAATTTGGTCAACAGTACTATTTTAATCATTTTAGGTTTTTGGGGATTTGCAGCAAGCGGATGGAATTCTACCACTGCTCTGATTGCGCCTTGTTTAGGTGTTTTGTGTTTGGTTTTGACACCTCTTTTCAAAAAACAAAACAAAACATCCATTTATATAATCATTGGTTCTACCTTGATGTTACTGATTGCCCTGCTCCGTCCATTGACTAGAGAACTCGGGCAAGGCGATTATGAAGGTGTACTGCGCGTTGCCGTGATGATGTTTAGCTGTATGGTTGCATCAGCGATTTATTTTAGAAATTTTTTATATCATCCTGAAAATTAGTTCTAGTGAAAATTGTAATCATCGAAGACGAAATTGGAGCTCAACGACAGCTCAAAAGGTTACTTTCTAATGTAGCTCAAAACCATGAAATCATCGCTATTTTAGAAAGTATCGAAGAGGCTGTTCAGTGGTTTGAAACACATTCAACACCAGATTTAGCCTTTTTTGATATTCAATTGTCCGATGGTTTGAGTTTTGAAATTTTTGAAAAAATAACCATTCAATGCCCAATCATTTTCACTACTGCTTTTGATAATTATGCCATTCAAGCCTTCAAAGTCAATAGCATTGATTATCTTCTAAAACCCATAAAAGAAACGGAATTAGCCAAAGCTATCCAAAAATTTGAGTCGTTAACCTATCCTTCTACAACACTTCAAGACATTGCTCAATTACTCAAACAGCCCAAATTGAGTCATCAAAAAAGCCGTTTTCTAGTTAAAAAAGGGCAACAATTGCTTTCGATTGATGCCAAAAAAGTTGCTTATATTTATTCTGAAGATAAAATCACTTTCATTCAAACCGCCAACGGTCGTTTTCCTATTAATTTCTCTTTAGATGACTTAGATAAAAAACTTTCGAGTAAGGATTTCTTTCGATTAAATCGAAAATATATCGCTAATTACACCGCTATTCAGAAAGTTTACAAATACTTTAATGGCAAGTTATTAGTTGAATTATTGCCCCTTGTTACTGAAAAAGTAGTCGTTAGTAGAGAAAAGGCAAGTCTTTTTAAAAATTGGCTAGATGATTAATTCAAGTCTATTTTTTAAGATTCTTTTTGATAAAAAAGTCTCACATCATCTCTACGCTGATTTTGTAATATCATTTAGTTTTTTGATTTTTGGTTAGCTATTTCAACTAAGGGAGTAGGAAAAGTAAATAAAACGATTCACGGTCTTCTGCCATTACTCCTTTTTGGTTATAAAAACAGAATACTGCGACTAAATACAAAAAATCAATGATTAATCAAATTACAGATACCATTTTGATGGTGCGTCCGAGACACTTTGGTTTCAATGAAGAAACTGCTGCCAATAATGCCTTTCAAGTTAATGACCAATCTATCACAAAAGAACAAATTTCTGAAAAAGCCATTGAAGAATTTGATAATTTTGTGACCAAATTACGAATGCACGGGGTTGATGTAATTGTAGCAGAAGACAGCGAAACTCCAATCAAAACGGACTCTATTTTTCCAAATAATTGGGTTACCTTTCATCAAGACGGCACAATTATTCTTTATCCCATGAATTCTTTAAATCGTCGTTTGGAACGTTCAAAGGATGTTTTGAATACTGTTTTAGAAAAGCATCATCACCGATTATCTATTGATTTATCCAAAGTCGAAGAGGAAGAATTATTCTTAGAAGGAACAGGAAGCCTTATTCTTGACCGCCCAAATGGTCTTGCTTATGCTTGTGTAAGTCCGCGTACGAATGAAGAAATTTTAGATATTTTTTGTAAAAAAATGGACTACCAAAAAATTCTTTTTTCGTCTTCTGACCAAAATGGACAACTGATTTATCATACCAACGTTATGATGGCATTAGCCGAAAACTTCGTTATTATTTGTATGGAAAGTATTGATAGAGAAGAAGATAGAGACTTACTTATCAAAAAATTTGGGCAAACAGGCAAAGAGGTAATTAGCATTAATTATGCTCAAATGTATGCTTTTGCTGGCAATATGCTACAAGTTAAAAACCGTATTGGGGAGACCTTTCTTGTGATGTCAGAACAGGCATTCAAGTCGCTAGACAAAGAGCAAATTCATGCTATTCAGCGACATACTAGTATTCTTCATTCGCCGATTTATACCATTGAGAAATACGGTGGCGGTAGTGCAAGATGTATGATGGCGGAGGTCTTTTTACCAAGAAAATAACGATTAAGTACAATGACAGAATTAGCGAATGATAAAATGAGTGAATAACTTTTGATAATCAAGGTGTTACTTCATTTTTAATGCCTAATTAATTTTGTCCAAGTACTTAGAAGCGAGAAATGAGACCGCCCAAAGATCGGTCTCATTTCCCGTCTCTAAATTTACCTTACAACCTTTCTGCAATCATAAAGATATTCCGCAGGAATTTTAGAGCTAATCTTTCTCATCGTACAATCATCAAAAATTTGCTGAAATTTTTTGAAGTTGTGCTTCGTATATAAAGCCTGATTGTAATACATTCCATCTTCTAGTATATCATAAGAATCCTGAATAATCCCTAAAGCTTTTTCTTTTGAAAAGAAAGAAAAAGGAATAGAAGCGATAACGCCATGAACAGGTCCTTTGACGTGATTTTTTACATTTTCCGCTCCATCATTTACAACAATAAGGCGGTCATCTTTGATAGTATTCCTAACGTGTTCGCAGAAGTCCTCCATCACCTCAAAAGCATATACTTTTGAATTTGGAGTGATATTTTTCAAAATTTCACGAGTAATATTCCCGTGTCCCATTCCATATTCGACAATAACTACATCTCGGTCAGTAGGAATAAATTTACAGATTTCAATCTCAACAGCTCTACTTGTTTCTGAAATCGCGCCCGTAGTAAATAATTTTTTTGCAAAAGCTATTGATGTCTTTAATTTCTGATTCATTAATTAACGATTTTACATAATACATTCAAAAATTCGGATGAAGTATCATGTCTAAATAAAAATTTCTAAAGGGTTATTTCATTAATCCGTTCATTTAGGGAGTAAGCGAAAAACAACCTACCTCCTAAAATCTTTGATTTTTAATACTTTATACCAACATTCCCCTTAAACAAAGCATTGATTAAACTAAAAATTCATTTAAAGTAGCCAAAACTAAGCAGAATAATAAGTATTCTGCTATCGAATTTAGTTTTTTTTATAAAAAAAAATAGCCAAACTTGATATTTTCAAGTTCAGCTATGATAATTTTCTCATTTTACACTTTACTAAAATGCTTAAAACTAATAATTTAAGGCATTTTAATTACATTTATAGGTTACTTTTCAAAAAAACCAACACTACCACCAACCCAAGTTCTGTCCTTATTATAGCGAACTCCAATCATTTTTCCTTTACTTAATCGAGCCAAATTATTGACGATAATTGGTCGTTCCATTTCTGGTAACCAAAGCATTAACATCCTGATTTCGCACTTAGAAGGCTCTTCAGTCGTTTCAACAACTGGTTGATAAGTTACTTTTTTCTGAATAATATAATTTTCTCTCTCTTTGATTTCATCCAAATCCGCGGCTGTAATATCCAAATTTACTCCCATTCCAGCATAAGAATACAAAGGTTTCAATACGTAATTCTCCAAGTCCGCAGGATATTCCTCTAATTCATGTAAGAAAAAACTCTGAGGAACATATTGACTATTGAACAAAGGCATCGTAAATTTACTAATTCTATGAAACCAGTTCGGGTGTCCTGCCCATTCCATATTGTTAGCTTTTGAAAAGTAAAAATCTCTTTTCAAATCATCTCTTTTAATCAAATCATCAAAAATAACACGATTAAAAATACGATAAATTGGCGTTTTTTCACCATTATCATTGATATAAAAATAATTATCACCTTCTACAATAATATCCGAGATACACAGCACAGCAATACCTAAATGCTCTTTCGCGCCCAAAAAGTCAATTTGAGTTACCTGTTTTTCTGGTTCAATTTCGAGCAAAGCCACGTTTTCTGGCTGATGCTTTCCTAGTATTCCCTTTCTCAACAAATCAATATATTCCTCACTAGATAAATTATTGAATAAGTAATCGTAATTATCTGGAATATTATAATTTTTTTTATACTTTTTAGCTATCAAATCCTGAAAGAAATACAATGACGGAAAGCCCTGAATTTCTATTAATTGAGGTGTTAATTCCCCATTTTCATCATAACAAATACCAAAATCCATTTGCAAAAAGAGCGTTTTATCCGTTTCGTTTGGAACGGGTTGCTCTACTGCCGCTTGCGTTTTTTCTTTAAAATCAGCAATACAAATTTGCTCAGTGATTTCTTCACAAGCTTCAATCAATCGGTCTTTTA
>CAKZLT010000131.1 GCA_937127195.1 uncultured Saprospiraceae bacterium | reverse complement strand
GCTGTGCAAGCGAAAGCGCTTTCGTTAACACCGATTGATATTAGCGGTTATGGATTGAGTGATGATGATACAGACTTTAGTTTGTTTACTTTTCCGAGCGGAACAATGTTGCAACCAAATGACTACGTGGTCGTATGGGCAGATAAGGATGATACTCAAACGGGCTATCATGCTGGTTTCAAACTTTCGTCTGGTGGTGAAACTATCTATCTGACAAATGCGAGTCAAACGGTAATAGACTCAGTGGCTTTTGGTTCACAAACTACGGATGTTGCTTTTGGGAGGTTTCCGAATGGAACAGGTGCTTTCCAAACTTTATCTGCGACTTTTGGGGCTGAAAATGTCTTGAATACTTCTACTTCAGAACCATATAGTACTGATTTGAATATAGCAATTTATCCAAATCCTGCTAGAGCATACTTTACGGTAGAGATTGATAATAACAATAATGAGACAAATGTAATCTCCGTTTTTAATGCTGTAGGAATGATGATTTATCAATTGGACTTTCAAGATTGGACTAGAGTGGAAACGCAAGAATGGGCGGCAGGAATGTATTTTGTACGTATCGGCAGCCAAACGAAAAAGTTAATGATTGCTAAGTAATGAGTTGAAGGATGACATATAATTATTATATGCTGTGTGTCAAAAAGCATTATTTAAGAGTTTTTGGATTATAATTTGTATTTTTAGTAAGTCATCCTGATTGTTATCGGGATGGCTTATTTTTATAAAAATAATAATCCTATGAAAAAGAAAACCTTTCAAGTCAACATCCCCGAGCCTTGCAATGAAGATTGGAACAAAATGACGCCACAAGAACAAGGGCGTTTTTGTGGAAAATGCGCCAAAACAATTATTGATTATTCCTATCAATCAGACCGAGCAATTGCAAAAGTACTCAAAGAAAATAATGGTCAAATCTGTGGTCGCTTTCGTTCCGACCAGTTACAACGAGATTTGGTATTAGAACCTCAATTTTATCAAAATACGCGTTGGAAAGCGTTTGGGTTGATGATTTCGGGGCTGTTGGCTGCGGGGACGTTGAAAGGTCAAGAAGCAGTAACACCTTCAAATTCGACAGAAATTAATAGCCAAATAATTTCTAATATTGAAAACAAAAAAACACCCAAAAACAAAATCAGTCTATCAGGTCGAATACTCAAAGAAGGCTCTAAAGAAGCCTTAATTGGAGCAACTATTATATTAAAAGGCTCTAATTTGGGTTCTGCTACCGATATCAACGGAGCCTTTCAATTAGCCATTTCTACCGAAAATAGCCATTTAATAAAAAATGAATTGATACTAGAAGTGTCTTATTTAGGCTATTATTCCAAGGAAGTTATTGTCAAGAAGGAAGAATTGCAAAATAATCTGAGCATTAATTTAACTGACATTCACCTTACTATTTCTAGTGTAAAAATGCCTACGGTTGATTGTATTGGAGAACGTTTCAGCAAAAACAGCTATGTTGTTGGAAATTTACCTGTAAGTAATAACCTAGTATCGCATGAAATTTTACCATTACCTTATAGAGACCAAACGCTCTATCAATGGGTACTCAAAAAAATCCGCGCAAGAAAAGCTAAGAAAGCAAAAGATGAATAGAATGTAAAACTCTACTCATCTTTGCTCTGTGAAACTCTGTGGAATCAACCTCTGTGTCACTCTGTGGGAATACCTACAACTCAAAACTCTGCATAATATTCACTTCTGCATCATTATCGTCAATTGTTGGCAAATTCATCGGAATATAAGCATCACCTTTCAAAATACTCCTCGAAATCACAATGCGTTGTATCTCAGAAGTTCCTTCATAGATTTGTGTAATTTTGGCAGCACGCATCAGTCTTTCGACATGATACTCTTTCACAAAACCATAGCCACCATGCACTTGAACCGCCTCTGTAGTCGTTTTCATAGCCGTTTCAGAAGCAAAAACCTTCGCCATTGCGCCAGCTCTCACATAATCTAGGTGATTATCTTTCAACCATGCTGCACGATGAACCAACAGTCTTGAAGCCTCAATCTCCGTTGCCATATCCGCTAACTTAAACGCAATTGCTTGATGCTTACTAATCGGTTTTCCGAATGCCTCACGCTCCTTAGAATACGCCAAAGACAATTCAAAAGCACCTTGCGCAATTCCCAAAGCTTGTGCCGCAATCCCTATTCGACCACCAGCAAGTACTTTCATCGCAAACTTAAAACCAAACCCATCTTCACCAATTCGGTTGTGTTTCGGTACTTTTACATCATTATACATCAAGGTATGCGTATCCGATGCACGAAGTCCCATTTTATCTTCCTTTGCACCAATCACCACACCGTCCCAATCAGGTTCTACGATAAGCGCATTGATACCTCGGTGACCTTTTCCTTCATCCGTCTGAGCAATTACAATATGTAAACCAGCCGTTCCACCGTTCGTAATCCAGTTTTTTGTACCATTCAACAAATAATGGTCACCCATATCAATTGCCGTTGTGCGTTGCATAGTTGCATCACTTCCAGCTTCGGGTTCACTCAAACAAAAGCAGCCAATTATTTCACCAGAAGCCAAACGAGGTAAATACTTTTGACGTTGTTCCTCTGTTCCAAATGTCTCAATTCCCCAACAAATCAAAGAATTATTGATAGACATTGCCACCGAACAAGAATTATCCACCTTCGAAATCTCCTCAATTGCTAATACATAAGCAATCGAATCCATTCCACCTCCGCCATATTTAGGAGAAACCATCATGCCCATCAAGCCCAATTCTCCCATTTGGCGAAGATATTTGGTAGGATGAATCATTTTAGAATCACGCTCAATGACACCAGGTTTAAGCTCATTTTGAGCAAAATCACGCGCAGCCTGTTGGACTGCAAGATGTTCTTCTGTTAATTCGACTATCATTTTGTATAAGTTTTTCTAGTTGTTTATTGTTTGATTGTGGAAACACAAAGATAAGAAAAAAGTTGTTTCTAAAACACCAATCCAAATATCAAATCAAAACATAAATTACTAAATAGACATTCAAACTAAATAATATTAATTTATAACCTCTTTAATAAAATTATATTCTGTTTAAAGCATGAAATATAATTGTACTTTTTATTTTCTTATTAAAAGAAAATAATGAAAAAAAGAAAGTTTAAAGAATGAAAATAGGTTTTTCATTTACCTTTGAATCGTTTAAAATATTGGCTATAATAGAACAGTTTTTGGAAAAAAAATGTTTGTTGTTTATTTTACGCAGAGTTTGGAAAAAGCTGAGTGCGTGGAATTTTATTTGCTTTTATTTAGTGCTTTTTATAAAAAAAACTATATTTCTACGAGAAACAAAAGCAAAAAATACTCCGCGCCCTTTGCTTCTCCCTGAACTCTGCGAGAAACAAAGACGCAACAAAATTGAATATAACTATGTACGAAAATCCGAAGTTAAAAATAACAAATACCGATTTTGAGCCAACAACAATTGGCTGGAGAAGCCCTTCTAATCTAGCAATTGTCAAATACTGGGGAAAGTTTGGAATTCAGGAACCGCGCAATCCATCTATCAGTTTGACGCTTAAAAATGCTTATACTGATACCACTTTGACTTATGCTCCTAAGGCGAAGTTATCTAGCGAAATAGAATTAGAATTCTTTTTTGAAAATAAAAAACAACCTGCTTTCAAAACTAAAATTGTTAAGTTTTTGAAAAGTATTCAACCTATTTTTCCATTTTTAAACCAACTTCAATTCACTATATACTCTAGTAATTCATTCCCACACTCAGCAGGAATTGCCTCTTCGGCTTCGAGTATGAGTGCATTGGCATTATGCTTATGTTCCATTGAACGCGAGTTATTCGGTACTTTACAAAATGATGCGGATTTTTATAAAAAAGTATCCTATATATCTCGACTTGGCTCAGGTAGTGCCAGTCGTTCAATGTATCCCGTAGCAGCTATGTGGGGCGAATTAGATGGTTTTTCCGAAGCTTCTAACCTCTACGCTATACCTTTTGAAGACAAAGTACATGAAGTGTTTAAAGGCTATCATGATACGATTCTAATAGCTAGTCGTGGCGAAAAATCTGTTTCTAGCACAGCAGGGCATCAATTAATGGAAGGAAATATTTATGCCGAAAGTCGTTATGAACAAGCAAGAAATCGCTGTCGTGATTTGGCAGATATACTCAAAGCTGGTGATGTTACCGCATTTGGTGAATTAGCAGAAGATGAAGCCTTGACTTTACATGCTTTAATGATGTGTTCAAAGCCTTCATATATGTTGATGAGACCTAATTCTATGGCAATGATAGAAAAAGTCCGCAATTATCGAGCAGAAACCAAACAACCTTTGTATTTTAGCTTAGATGCTGGGCCAAATTTACATTTACTCTATCCAGATGCTATTCAACCACAAGTCATGGACTTCATCAAAAGTGATTTAGTTCCATTGTGCCAAGATGGCGAATTTATAGAAGATAGAGTAGGAAATGGCGCTAGTCGAATTTAGAATTTAGGACGGTTGACGGACGGCTTCGCCTGATGGTGGACGGACGCTCGTTCCTCGCTGACGGGCTTTGATTGGCGACTTTCAAACGCAGTCAGCGAGGAACGAGCGTCCGTCAGCAAAGCGTCCGTCCACCGTCAGGCGAAGCCGCCCGTCAACCGTCAGTG
>CAKZLT010000130.1 GCA_937127195.1 uncultured Saprospiraceae bacterium | reverse complement strand
CCGATGGTAACGTTGTCATTAATCACGCAATAAGGACCAATGGAGACATTTTCTCCAATGGTGGAATTTTCTGAGATGATGGCGGTAGGATGGATCACCGCGGCATTATGGGGAAGTATGTTGATTGGTCAATGGTCAATCCAGAAGCCAAACCAGTATAAAAACGCTTAGAAATTTCGGTAGCAACCGTATCATTAATTGCCTGCGAAGTTCCGACTACTGCCGAAATACCTTCATCAATCATCTGAAGTGCCTGTTCTTGAGATGAGCAACCATTAATAAAAACCAATTGCAAGCCTTTTTGCTTACCAAAAAACGGGACAAGTCCATCACTATTAGATGCGCCGTGTCCGCCATCGAGCGTTTCGAGCATCAATTGCGTACCGCTGGCGTGACCTCCATAATGAAAAAGGGCAATTCTATCTTTGTAATAAGGGTCTTGAAAAATATCAAAAATTTGGTCAACCGTAGCAGCCGTTCGTTCTATGACTTCACAAAGTCCAGCTTGAACCGCAGGTTGCAGGGCTTCCCGAATGTTGTGCAATTCAAGCGGAAGATTACGCAAATACATGGCATCATCTTGCTTGTCATTCGCAAAGGTGAGAAAAATAACAGGCTTTTTATTTTTCATTTTTTTTATCGTTTTGTAAGCATTATTTCGTCAGCAATTTCTTTGTGTTGATGTTTTATTTTTTTATAAAAAAACTAGTCAAAATCGCTTTGAATAACTTTTTTTGGGTGAATTTCAAAATAACGAATATTTCTTATTCATGCGAGAATTTGAGATACGCCCATTTTTAAAAGCATTTTTATAAAAAAAACAAAATGACTAATCTTTATGACCAATCAATTGGTCTTCTTGAAGATGTCGGGTGCTATATGACATATTAAAGCGAACTTTTAAATGAAAAGCCCTTGGATTCTGTGGTAATCGAGCAGAAAAACTAACTCCATCGGCACTTCGAATTCCAGGCGAAAAATATTTGGTATTTAGCAAGTTATTAGCAACGGCTTGAATAGATATACCATACTTAGAGATATTGTAAGTAATTGCTCCGTGCAAGATAGCAGTTGCTCCAAAGGTCTCGTTATTATTGGCATATATATTATCCACGGTTGTAAATAAGGTATCACTGTCATCTATTATTGTTCCATTGATTGGTTTACTTCTGAAATTCATTCGTAGATTAACATTGACTAATCTTTTATAATTATAATTAATTCCTGTATTGAATTTATGTCGAGACATATCACCAATCAGTTCGACTTTTTGCGTTGCAGAATCAATTGACCTTGGATAAATGAAAGAATAATTTCCATAAAGTTTGAATTTATGGTCTTTGTTGATTTGATACCTGTAATCAATTGTTCCTTCAGCTCCTTCTATAATACGCTCACCTCTTGAAGTAAGATATTTAGGATTTTCAATGCCATTAAAAACGCCGTTGAATGTAGCTGTTTCTATTGCGTGCGAATATCTACTATGAAAAGCTGTAAATTGTACACTTGTAGTTTTATATTTATCCAAAAACCTACGTCC
Organism: uncultured Saprospiraceae bacterium; assembly: GCA_937127195.1. Classification (GTDB taxonomy): domain Bacteria; phylum Bacteroidota; class Bacteroidia; order Chitinophagales; family Saprospiraceae; genus CAKZLL01. The sequence continues at coordinate 3,114 of CAKZLT010000130.1, read as the reverse complement.
ACTAATTTCAAAGCTATGAACGCTTTCTGGCACTAATTCAAAAGGAACAATATCTGTAACACCATCTACTGTGGAATAGAAATCTTGATTGGTTGGCGTTTTGAAAGCTGATGAATACAAAAATTTAAAAACATAATCTTTGGGTGTAAATATGACTACGCCTCTAAAAGTAGGTAACGGCTTGATTCGTGTCTCGCCATGTACTTCATTAAAATCCCATCGAATTCCAGTGGTAAAGCTTAAGTCTTTCAGTTTTTTAGAGAATTGTTTCATTTTTTGAGAATACTGAGCATATATTCCCATGTCATTAGAAAAATAATGGCTGACATCATTATCAGGATGTGCCTCAGGGTTAGGAGTGGGAGAGGTGTAGTAATTATCTTGAATGGAAGATAGTCGATTTTCTATACCAACCATTAATGTTTGGTATAGGTTTAGTGTATAATACAACCTATTTTCTAGTCGAATTTGGTTAGAATGTGTAGAATAATAAGTTGAACTATAGTCTGGTAGTTTGCCATCTATCAGGTCACCCAAAAGAAGTTTTCCGTTACGAAAACCACTTAATTGTTTCAAATAATTATTGTTGTCATCAAAGCTATGGAGCTTATATCGTGCGAAGCTACTAATAAAGAAATTTTTGTTAAGTTGTTGCTCGTATTTCACAAAAGCGGCAGTCACTTTAGGACTCCAACGTTCATCACTAGAGTGCTGATAATCCGAAAACCAAAGCCCAAGTCCTTCGCGTTTTGTCCAGCGATGAAAACCTGCATAGACATTTTTAAAACGAAATCGCATTGAAATCATATCCGTCATCGTATAGTCTCTTACACTAATAGTGTCTTGACCACTTGTCGCTGCATTATCTTCCAGAAGTGCTTGTCTAATACCTTTTTCTGTGGGAACAATTGCTTGTGTTCCATTGATAAGAGTATCTATAAAATAATCATTATTAGATTGATATTTACTCAAAAAGGTCTGGATAGAATCACTATCCGTAATAGTTAATTTGTCGCGATACAAATCTCTTATTGTATTAACGGAGTTGTCTAATTCGTAAGAATCGTCTAAAGACCAAGGTTGATAATCATGCCATTCATCAATATTTTCAAAATTAGCTCCATCAGAATTGAAGTGACGATATGTAATAGATAGGTCAATATCTTGTTTTGGATAATTAACGGCAATCGTTCCATCAATGTACCGAGTATTCCATTGACCATTACCAGCTTCAATATTTACAGAAATGTTATCGCTTTTGGGTAAGAATTCATCTGGTTTTTTGGTGTTAATACTAATGACTCCTAAGAAGCCATTAGGTCCATAAACGGTTGAAACAGGCCCATAAACGACTTCTATGCTTTTAATATTAGATAAAGGATATTGGCGCGAAAGGTATAGAATATTACCCCAAAGGTCATTTTCTTCTATTCCATCAATGACCAAAAGAATACGATTATTCGTCGCTACTCGGTAGCCTCGCTGGTAAATGTGCGAATAAGTAATACCATTGGAACGAGAAATATCAAATCCAGGTAAATCATGTAACAGCTCCTCCAAATCCATGTATCCGCGTTGCTTGATTTCTTCTTCTGTGACCAGCATAACAGTAGCAGGAGCTTCATAAAGGCTTTCACTAAACTTAGAAACGGAGGAAACTTGAGCACCAGCACGTCGCCTTTTTTCTTCTTCAAATATAATTTTGAATTGAATCAAGTCATTTGTTCGCACCCGAAAATCTGGCTCTATGGTTAGAATTTCATTGACGCATTTTTTGGCTTGCATATACTCATCATCAGCACAATAAGTACTAGCTAACAAAACGAGAGCATCGAGCATGGTTTCGTTGTCGAATTTTTTTTGTGCAATACAAGGCGAAATTGAGAAGATAACCTTGTCGAAGTCACCTAAGTTATAAGCATCCAAAGCTTTTCTTAGATTGATTTCGCAATCTTCTTTGGCTAGTTGAATTTCACCAGATTTCTCAGTGTTTTTACCTCCAATAGGAATTGTATCTATTATCTGACTATAACTGTTTGTATAAAAAAATAGATATAGTAGCGTAATTATTAGTTCATTTCTCATTATAGCATCTTTAGTCATAAGCCATTTTGGCTTAGTTTTATAGTGCATTTTTTTATAAAAAAATCATTTACAGGAATATTAAGCATGAAAACATCCTTTAGTAAATGCTCTAGTTGTTGTTATTTTTATTTAAAGAAAGGACTTTTTATAATTCATTTTCAGGTGGAAATATTTGAATACTAGATTGATTTATATCAAATTATATATTAATGAAATTTGAAATAATTGATTGTTTTTTGTTTGAAAATCCTTTAATTGTTCTGTTGTATTAATTTATGATTGATAAATATAACATATAATTGGAAGGTTTAACAAATATTATTTTTTTACAAGTGTTACTTAAAATGACGCGGAAGCCTGAAAACGAAGATGCTAAAAATTGAGTTTTTTATTTTCTTTTATAATAAAATTACCTAAATACTCTAAAAGTAATCGAAGCTCTTTAGCCTCAGTTATAGGATTAAGAAAACAAAATAACGCTTGTTTCATTTTTTGCTCGTAAGCTGGAAAGTATTTAGAAAATGTTAGATAACAGAGATACAAATCTGCGGTAAACTGTTTTTCTTTTTCAATAACTAATTCAAAACCACTTCTAATAATGACTTTCATAATTGCTTGACAATCTTTTAAAGTGTTGGCGTTCATATCCAATTTTTTTAGAAATGCTTTTACATCTTCCTCCAGCCAATTGATGTTGAGGCACATCATTCTATCAGCCCGAAAAAGTGGTAGAGTAGGAGCAATGGATTTTCCAAAAACGCAAATAGATTGTGTTTTGATAATCATAGAAAGCCGCGGATTGACGGAATGAAAATCATTATGAAAACTAGCTGAATTGGCTTCAACTTCATTTATAAATGAAAAATTGGCTTTTCTACATATCGTTTTTAGTAATTTTCAATGTTGCTTTTGCACAGCAAGATTCTTTGAGCGTGCAATACGATGAGAGTAGAATTGAACTTAAAAAGTTCGATAGTGATCACTTAGATGATTATAGAGCAGATAAAAATTTTAATTACGAAGTTAAGA
>CAKZLT010000129.1 GCA_937127195.1 uncultured Saprospiraceae bacterium | reverse complement strand
TGATAACTCCATCAAGTTATCATTTCATCGTTATTAAATTATACTCAAAAGTATAATTTTTCAACAAAAAGAAAATATGAAAACCTTACTATCCGTACTTTTTTCCTTTTAACATTTCCGTTTTTAGCAATGGCTCAAAAGCCTTTTAATGTGGTAATCCGAATACAAATTCGGAACAAATTAAGTGTGAAATGAGATTAAAGTTATTTGGAAAAACTACCAAACAATCAAACTAAATTGTAGTCCGATTTTCATTTTTTACAAATACACTTCTATGACTTCTTCTAAATCACTTTTCCAATGGTTTTGATGAATTTCGGAATGAAAATGATTTAATTTTTCTAACGAATGTAATAATTGAACTTGTTCTGATTGTGAGGTAGTCCCGTATTCTAACACGTCTTTTTCTGTTCTATTTCTTTAAAAATATTCGTGTAGCTCGCTATATTTACGTTTTTTTTTATCATAAAACAAAAAAAATACTTCCTTGTAATTACCTCCTTACTTCTGCTCATGTACTTAAAACAGACTTATCAGCGGATTTTCTCACACAAGCAAAAACTTCATTTTAAAAAAAAAGGATTTTTATAAGAAATAAAATATAAAATATAAGGCTTATTTTGTATAAAATAGGTCAAAATTTTAGTTCGATATTTTCATTTTTACAAAATAAAACAAAGAGTTTGTAACGTAGTGGCTAATTTATTAATGGTCAATTATCTTTATACAAAACCTATTTTGAATAACTTGATTAATCTTAAAAGTAAGAAGACTGTAATAATTGAATCCCTTAATTATTAATTGTTAATTACTAATTATTAATTACTTACATAAAACGCTATCTTTGCGCGCATGAATACATTTGAAGCATTAGGACTTACAGAGGAGGTAGTCCGCGCGGTGAAAGATATGGGATTTGAACAGCCAACACCTGTTCAAGAGAAAGCAATACCACAGGTATTATCTTCAGAGAGGGATGTAGTGGCATTAGCGCAAACGGGTACGGGAAAAACGGCAGCTTTTAGTTTGCCTTTATTAAGTAAATTAGATATTTCAAATAAAAATATACAGGTTATTGTTCTATCTCCAACGAGGGAGTTAGGTTTACAGATAGCTAAAAATGTCGAGGAATATTCTAAGCATTTGAGAGGATTCAAGGTAGCTGCCGTATATGGCGGAGCTAGTATTGATAACCAAATTCGTCAACTAAAAAGAGGCGTTCAGTTCGTAGTAGGAACACCAGGTAGAACTTTAGACTTAATCAGACGTAAAGTTTTGGATTTGTCGCACATTCAATGGGTAGTTTTAGATGAAGCAGATGAGATGCTTTCGATGGGCTTTACCGAAGATTTGAATGCAATTTTAAAAAACACACCTGACGAAAAGCAAACGTTACTTTTTTCGGCTACTATGCCAAAAGAAATTGCTCGTATTGCTAAAAACTACATGAACGACCCAATTGAAATTTCAATTGGAGCAAAAAATGTAAGTGCAACAAACGTGACTCATGAGTTTTTCATGATTCAAGCACGTGACAGATACAACGCTTTGAAGCGTTTGGTAGATGTTCATCCTAAAATATATGGTATTATCTTTTGTAGAACTCGACAAGAGACCAAAGATATTGCCGATAATTTAATGCAAGAAGGATATAGCGCAGATGCGTTGCACGGTGACTTGTCACAAGGACAACGAAGTTATGTTATGAATCGCTTCCGTAATCGTCAATTACAATTACTTGTAGCTACAGATGTAGCCGCTCGTGGTGTAGATGTTGATGATTTGACACACGTTTTGCATTATAATTTACCTGATGACCCTGAGGTATATATTCACCGAAGTGGAAGAACGGGTAGAGCTGGAAAATCTGGTATTTCAATGATTTTGGTACATAGCCGTGAGCAGTACAAAATCAGACAATTAGAGAACAAAATTGCTAAGAAAATCACTAAAAGTCTTATTCCTACAGGGATGGAAGTATGTGAAAAGCAATTGTTGAGCCTAATTGATAAGGTAGAAAATGTTGAAATCGACACAGCACCGATTGAGCCATTTTTACCTGCTACTTATGAAAAATTAGAAAACTTTACTCGCGAAGAGCTTATTCAGCGCTTTGTATCAATGCAATTCAACTCTTTCTTACAATATTACAAAAATGCTCCTGACTTAAATGTTAGTGGTAGAGGAAGGGATAGAGGTCGTGACGACCGACGTGGAAGAGATAGAGATAGAGGTGACCGTAGAGACAGAGGCGATCGCAGAGATAGAGGTGACAGACGCGAAAGAAGAAGTCGCGAACGTGGAGGTAGCAAAGATTATACAAGATTCAAAGTCAACTTGGGACGTAAGCAAGGTATTTCTCCTAAAATGTTGATTTCTTTAATCAATAAAGCAACGCCACAATCAAGTGTGGATATTGGTGAAATTGACTTGTATGGTAACTTCTCATTTTTTGATGCATCTAGCCAACATCAAGCAGAATTGATTGGTGGTATGAATCAACAAGAATGGGATGGTGAAGGCGTTTTCATTGAAGTCGCAAGAGGTAAAGGCCCTAGCGATGGTGGAGATCGTGGTCCTAGAGGCGGTGACAGAGGTGATAGAAAACCTAGACGCGGAAGAGGTGAATACAGTAATTCTAGAGGTGGCAACTTTTCTAAGAAGCCTAGAAGACCAAAGCGTCCTAGAAATAATAAATAAGCCTTTTTATAAAAAAGCAAAAAGAACCATTCAGATATATTCTGAATGGTTCTTTTTTTTTGAAAAAATCAATGTTCGCGTAACGGTGCAGTTATCAGCGAGCAGATTGTTTTTCAATCATAATCGTGTAGGTAGACGCAAACAGGTTGTTTTTTCACTACCACTTTATTATATGCTTGACATTAAATGTAGTAATGTAATAATTAGGCTGAAACCAAATTAAAAAATATAAATAACTGATTATTGATATAATAATTGATAGTGTAACTACTCTCCATATTTTCTCTAATTTAGGATTTTCCTTGTACATATTACATGTACTTATAATTTTTGTTTTTTTTGTGTAAACAAAAATAAAGGAAAAACCAAAACCAATTGCCATAGCATAGTACATATAAATTCTTATCAAAACAAATTCATAATATAAACTTAATGGAACTCCTATAGTATGCAGAGAAAATATTGATAAAATAATTCCAAAAGAGGCAAAAGTAGAGAATATAGAATTCTTTTCTGTCTCTTTTCTGTTTTCTCTGAAATAATAAAAAATAGTAGATAGAAAATAAATTAGAACCATAAAGATTTGATTTAAAATAGACCTTGTTTATGTGTAAGTTTTTTTATAAAAAAATAATAATTCTGAGTTTCTAGCTAACTGCTCGCGGCTACATCCTCTATTCAAAAACGAAATACAATTAACTCGCTAGTACTTACTAGTCGCGCATTCAACCTGAAACAAACACTTTCTTTATAAAAAAAGTAAAAACACCTCTCATTACAACTGCTATTTGACAAGAGTTTTTTCTAAAAAAGAGAAAACTGTTATTAGATAGCCGATTTTTTTTATTTTCGTTGATGAGACAGAATAGACAAGATATTGCAAAAACAATTCAAACAGCAATGAATTATCTAGTTTTATCAAATAAATTCTGATGGTCTTAATAAAAAGATTAATTTAGTTTCAACTTAATGGCAAGAATTTTTCTTTTATAAAAACTATCAGACACTCAAACTAAAAAATACAAAGTATTTGGCATTGATAAAATAAAAAACACCTCTTTTATCTTTTCTAAAATACGAATAAAAAATAAATACAATTTTGAATACAGGATTATCATTTCAATATCCCGCTTGGTTTTTAATTTTCTGTGTTATGCTAGGATTAGCTTACGCACTAACCTTATATTACAAGAGTCAAGCATTTAAAGAACAGCCCAAATCACTCACTTGGTTATTAGGTTTTCTACGCTTTTTGAGTGTGACTACTTTAGCCGCTTTGCTGCTATCACCTGTACTTCAATCTCGAATTACAGAGAAAAAGAAACCAATCATCATTCTTGCGCAAGACCAATCAGAGTCTATTAAGATGGGTATGAAAGGTGAAGACACTACGGCTTACAAAGACAACTTTAATCAACTCAAGAGTGATTTAGAAGCTGACTATGAAGTCATTGACTATGCCTTTGGTGAAGAAATCAGAGAAGGTGTTAATTTTAATTATACTGACAAATCGAGTAACTTATCTTCTATTCTTACGGAAACTTATGACTTGTATAGTAACCAAAACCTAGGTGCAATTGTATTGGCGACAGATGGTATTTATAATGTTGGGAGTAATCCTATTTATGCTGGTGCGAAGCTCAATGTACCAATTTTCACGGTAGCACTCGGAGATACAACTATCAAAAAAGACGTTGTTCTGAAAAGAGTTTTTCATAATAAGATTGCTTACTTAGGTGATAAATTCAGCATTCAAGTAGATGTAACCGCTAGTAATAGTGCGGGCGCAAATACAAGGTTGGTACTTTCTAAAGTCAATGGACAGCAAGTTACTAAAGTCCAAGAATTCCCTATTTCGATTACAGGCAACGACTTTTTTACCACACAAGAGATATTGATTGAAGCAACCGAAGCAGGTGTTCAACGCTACCGTTTGAGTGTCATTCCAATTAATGGAGAAGTGAGTCGCTTGAATAATACACAAGATATTTTCATTGATGTATTAGATGCTCGCCAAAAAATATTGGTGGTCGCCAATTCGCCACATCCTGATGTCAGTGCATTCAAACAAGTCATTTCTGAGAATAAAAACTATGAAGTTGATGTAGCTTTTGCTAGTGATATTAATAAAAATGTAGCTGATTACAATTTTGTAATTTTACATCAATTACCAAGTAAAATCAACGCAATTACACCTTTAATAAAGCAAATTAATGCTAATAAAATACCGCGCCTTTTTGTAGTTGGTGGTCAATCTAGTCTTGGAGAATTGAATAGAATGCAGTCAATTGTATCTATTAATAGCGGATTAGCAAAAACTAATGAAGTTCAAGGATTCCTAGAGAATAGCTTTGATTTGTTTACGCTTGATGATAAATTAAAACAGGAATTATATAAGTTTCCTCCTTTGATTGCTCCTTTTGGCGACTTCAAAGCAGCTCCAAATGCCAATGTTTTGATGTATCAAAAGATTGGAACCGTTGATACAAAATATCCTTTATTGACTTTTGGTGAAGAAAAAGGTATCAAAGTAGGGGTTTTGTCAGCAGAAGGAATTTGGAAATGGCGATTATTTGACTTTTTACAACGTAAAAACTACGATATTTTTGATGAATTGATGGGTAAAAGCATTCAATACCTAACAGTAAAAGAAGACAAACGTCGCTTTAGAGTTAATGTTAATAAGAATATTTTTAATGAAAATGAACCAATCTATTTTGATGCACAACTTTATAATCAAACTTATGAATTGGTCAATAAAGAAGATGTTAGTTTAACTATTACAAATTCAGAAGGCAAAAAATTCCCATTTACTTTTAATAAAACAGATAAAGCTTATCAACTAAATGCAGGTTATTTTCCTGTTGGAAACTACATCTATGAAGGTAAAGTAAATGTCAATGGAACTCAACTTTCTTCTAAAGGCAAATTCAGTGTACAACCTATTCAATTAGAAGTTTTTGAAACAACGGCTGACCATAATTTATTACGATTATTGAGTAATAAATATGAAGGAGAAACAGTATATCAAGACCAATTATCTAGTCTAGTTGAATTGATTAAGGCAAAAGATAGTGTCAAACCAAAGTTATATGATACGATGCAAACCAAAAATATCATTAACTTAAAATGGATATTCTTCCTAATTTTATTCTTATTATCATTAGAATGGTTCTTGAGAAGATTTTATGGTAGCTACTAATTGAGTACTTTTTTATGAAAAAATAACTGGATAAGCAGTAAAACTTCTATTAAGTTTTGCTGCTTATTTTTTTGCCCTTTTTTATAAAAACAAAAATATTCTTTCTATCTTTTATTTTCATAAAAAACATTTCAATAAAAATTAAAAAATGTGACATATCAAATAAACTTAGTCTAAACAATATCTTTTTAATCATTAATTATTCAAAATAATAAAACTATACTACAAAAATGGAAGAATTAATACAATCCATAACGGGAGAAGGCGGAAGATTAATTGCTAATTGGGGACCAAGAGTACTAGGCGCGTTAGCTACTTTGATTATTGGAACGTGGGTTATCCGAATGGTGATGCGAGGTATCGAAAAGATGCTAGGTACAAAACACGTTGATGAAACACTACGTCCTTTCATTAGAACCCTTATTTTATTCGGTTTGTATGCAATGCTGTTCATCACTGTTGCTGGCATGGTCGGCATCGAAACGACTTCATTCGTTGCTATTTTGGGTGCTGCTGGTTTAGCGATTGGCTTAGCATTGCAAGGTAGTTTACAGAACTTGGCTGGTGGTGTAATGATATTATTATTCCGTCCATTCAAAGTTGGTGACTTAATCGAAAGCGGTGAAGGCTTAGGTTTTGTTAAAGAAATTTCTGTATTTGTGACTTTCTTAGAAACATTCCAAAATAAGACTGTTATTATTCCTAATAGCGTTTTGGCTTCTGGTACCGTGACTAATTATTCTACTATCGGTAATGTCAGAGCTGATATTCCTTTTGCCATTCGTTATGATGCTGACGCTGACAAAGCAGCAGAAATTGTATTGAATGTTTTGAAGCAATCAGATAAGGTACTTACAAGCCCTGCCCCTTCTGTTTATGTAACAGAGTTAGGTGAAAATGCTGTAAAAATGGTCGCTTTACCTTATACAACCGTTGAAGATTATTGGGATGTATTCTGGGGATTACGCGGAGAAATCAAAAAAGCATTAGGTGCTGCTGGTTATGAACCTGCACTTCCACAGCGTATTGTTACAATGAAAAAATAGTTGTTGAATTTATAATTTACAATGGAAAACGCCTTTATTAGTTTGAAACTAATAAAGGCGTTTTTAATTCTGTTTTGTTGCCAATAAAGGCATTATCAATTGTCCATTATCTTATCAATTTTGCACAAAGTAGATTTTCCAAAAGTACAAAAGATGGCATTCAAAGCAATCAAAGCAAACGTTGCCAATGCAATCCATTCCATTACCTGCATTCCGCTTAATTTCATTGTCATTGCTTCTCCAATCAATGATACACCAAAACCAATCAATATTATCGAAACAATTCCATATCGAAACCAACGTTTTTTATAAAATGCGATATTATTTTTCATCAATAGTTTATTTTTCATCACTCACAATAGCTTCTAACCCCAATTCTTTACCTTTTGCAATCATAAAAGCATGAGCTTCGGCATATTCATTTTGAATATCTCCATCCAAAATGGCTTCACGAATGGCATTTTTGATAATACCAACAGGTCGTGAAGGTCTGATACCAAAAGTTGCCATAATAATCTCACCCGAAATCGGCGGTTGCCAATAACGTAATCTATCTTTTTCCTCTACTTCTATGATTTTTAGACGTAGTTTTTCATAATTTTGAAGATAGCGTTTTACCTTTTTAGGATTTTTGGACGTAATATCTGCTTCACACAACAACATCAAATCATCAATATCTTCCCCTGCTTCAAAAAGTAAACGACGCACCGCTGAGTCTGTAATCGTCTCTTTGGTTAATGCAATTGGACGCAAATGCAAGTAAACCAACTTCTGGATATACTTCATTTTTTTGTCCATTGGCAACTTCATATAACGAAATATTCGTGGCACAAACTTCGCTCCTAACGCTTCGTGTCCATGAAAAGTCCAACCATGTTCTGGTTCAAATCGTTTTGTTGGTGGCTTCGCAATATCATGTAAAATTGCCGCCCAACGCAACCAAAGGTCATCTGTTTTTCTAGAAATATTATCTAAAACCTCCAAGGTATGATAAAAATTATCCTTATGTCCACGACCGTTGATATATTCTACACCATGAAGTTTTGCCATCTCTGGAAAGATAATTTCTAATAATCCAGTATCAAACAATAGCTTAAAACCAACAGAAGGTATAGGTGAAAGAATAATTTTATTCAACTCTGTCGAGATGCGTTCTTTTGAAACTATTTTAATTCTATTCTTATTTTTGCTAATTGCTGCAAGCGTTTTCGGGTCAATATTAAAATTCAATTGACTAGAAAAACGAATAGCACGCATAATTCGCAACGGGTCATCCGAAAAAGTCTTACTAGGTTCTAATGGTGTTACAATTTTTCGTTCTTCGAGATGCTGCAAACCATTGAAACTATCCAATATTTGACCATAAGTACGCTCATTCAAAGAAACGGCTAACGCATTAATAGTAAAATCTCTACGATTTTGGTCATCTTCTAATGTACCATTTTCTATCGTTGGTTTACGCGAATCTGAGCGGTAAGACTCTTTTCTAGCACCAACAAATTCTATTTCTAAATCACCATAGCGAAGCATTGCCGTACCAAATCGCTTATAAACAGCTACTTTTGGACGAGGTGAAAGCTTAGAAGCCAATCCTAAGGCCAACTGAATACCACTTCCCAAACAGACAATATCCATATCTTTAGATGGACGCGCCAGCAATCTGTCGCGAACGTATCCTCCAACCACATAAGTCGGAAACCCCAACTCTTTAGCGGTCTCGCTCAATAGTTTGAATATAGCTTGTTCGTCTTTGCGAATTTGAAATACCATTCTTTTAATTAAAAATTAACAATGAATAATTAATAATTTTGGTTCTATATAATTTGAATTGGTAATTGTCAGTTTCTTCTTGATGCTATAAACCTTATAGGTTTTAAAAACCTATAAGGTTTGATTGAATCTTTGTGTAACTTATTAAAAAAAACAACTTAAATCATATAAAACCATAATTTCTTTTATTGTAGCCTTTTCTCTATTCTGATTTTTTCTAAAAAAACGCTTCTTCGACTTGCAAAAATAAGATTAAGCGGTGCATTTAAAAACATACAGCCAATAAATCCTTTTTTTTATAAAAAATTACACCTTTTTTTTATAAAAAGTTCACTATTTAGTTTTAAAAAACTGATGCTACTAAAATTTTGCTGATTGTAACGTTTTGCAGTGATAACTCTGAAAGAGTTAAATATGAGTAGCCATGGGTGTAAACCCATGGTTATAAGTTGAAAGTACACCAACTCTGAAAGAGTTGAACAATTAAAATGCCTCTTTTCAATTGT
>CAKZLT010000128.1 GCA_937127195.1 uncultured Saprospiraceae bacterium | reverse complement strand
ACCAGGCACTAGTTCAGAACTAGATTGTTCGAGAAGTTATAGTTACAAGTTTGATTTAAGCACTCCTGGAGCTGGCACTGATTTTTATACTGCCGATTCTAGGTGTGGCGGTAGTATTACAGTGAATTAATTGAAATTTAAAATCCCAAATAGAGCTTCAACTACTTAATACTGGTTTTATAAAAAATAATTTTTTCCCTTTGACTTGTAACCTCTGCGCTTCGGCACAGAGGTTTTTTTTAACTTATTCTTGTTCAAATGCCGAAGCAATTTGGTCAAAAACTCTGACCAAAAGACTTTTGTTATCCGTGATAATTTCTGCAATACCTTGTATTCGTTGTTCAAAACGTAGTTTTTCTTCCCTATTCGTAACCAAGCCTTCTGGCAAACTAACATCAACTATATAGGCTTCATCACGAGGAATACCCGCTTTTTTTGTAATATAGCCCCGAACAAAACCATATTCTTGATAAGGAAAACCATCTAATTTGATTAATACCTTTTGACCTTCTTGAACCTTGCCCGAACCTTGCATTTGTAAAGCAATTTTACCAATAATCGAATCATAAGGCGGTACAATAGTCGCAATTTCAAACTGTTGTTCTACGTATTGTCGTTCTTCAACCAAATGATGTAAAGCAACAATTCCGCTGATAGGTGCGGTCATAATGAAACTTTGTCGCCATTTATTGACTTGCGCTTGCAATTGCTTCATACTTTCGCGAAGGCTAATAAAATTGGTTGTCGTATTGAAGTTGATATTCTTTTCTGTTAGGTTGATTTGTTGTTTTAAATCATTGATAGTTAATTGATTATTCATTATTTCTACATCAGAACGCTCTCGGTTTCGTTGCTTTTGCAGATAAACGATTTCAATATTATCTACATCCTGTTGAGCAACTGCTCCTTCTGACAAGAGTTGTTTTTGACGGTCGAGTATCTTTTTTGTTATTTTACTTTCCTCATTTAATGTTTTCTGCTGGTTTTTTAATTCTAAACTTAAAGCCTCAATATTTTTGATTTGATTTTTAAGTTGTTGAACGCGTTTATAATCATAGCTAGAAGCCAAATTCATTTTATAATTACCAAATAATTCCGAGAAATTAGAATAAGCAGGTTGCAAATCGCCTAATGTTAGATTTTTTTCGGGTTGAAAAGAAAGCACATTAGAAGGTGTTAACTCACTTAGGTTAGATAATAGCGTTTCTACTTTGAAAACGTCGGTTTCATTTGCGGCATTTTCAATAATACCAACTATGGCATTTTCAGAAACACTGTCACCATCGTTGACAAAGAGTTTGGATATTTTTCCCGATGAGCGTGAAACCACAGGCGCGGGCGCGTCGGGAGTTGTAATCATAATCGGCGCAGCAACAATATCTGGATAACGAACATATCCGCTCAATAGGAGCAGAGCCGCAATCACCAAAAATATAATTGTCGTTCCATAACGAACGAGCCATTTAGGTGGTTTTCCTAGAATGTCTTGTACTTCGTCACTGTATAATTCTATTTCATCTGCTCGTGTGGGCATAGTTTTTATAATTAATAATGGGTAATTAACAATTAATAATTATTGTTTTTTGTAAAAAAACTTTATAGTTGTATTCTTGTTAGCGTTGGTTGCAGTCTCTGACTGCAACCAACTACTAATATCGCTTAAAACTAGCAAAGATTATTCATTTTTAATAAAATTGAATGGATTGGCAACCACTTTTTTTGACTTTTCAGTTAGCAATTATTACGACTTTGATATTATTAGTCATAGGAATTCCTTTGGCATATTGGTTGGCTTACGCCGAAAATAGACTCAAATCGGTGGTTGAAGCCCTGGTCAGTATGCCGTTGGTTTTGCCGCCTACGGTGATAGGTTTTTACCTGCTTTTGTTGTTGAGTCCGTCGAATGGCTTAGGTTGGTGGCTAGATAATTGGCTGGGCATTCGGTTGGTATTTTCGTTTGAAGGCTTAGTTTTGGGCTCCGTTATTTATAGCTTGCCTTTTATGGTGCAGCCGATACAATCGGGGTTTCAGAGTTTGCCCAAATCTTATAAAGAAGCCGCTTACTTACTCGGTAAATCACGTTGGACAACACTCAAAAAGGTATTATTACCCAATATCAAACCTTCATTACTAACGGGTATTATACTCGCTTTTGCACATACGATAGGCGAATTTGGATTGGTTTTGATGATTGGTGGTAACATTCCGAATGAAACTAGAGTGGCTTCTATTGCGATTTATGATGAAGTAGAATCCTTGAATTACGACATGGCGAATAAATATTCGATGATTCTTTTTGTGATTGCGTTTGTGATTTTGGTGAGTGTATATAGTATAAATGGTCGATTGAATCGAGGGAGTTGATTCGATTTTTAAGTAGTCGTGGGCTTCAGAGATGCTATGCTTAATTCAGAAAGAAGCCATTTTAAAAAGAAGATTAAATAATAATGAAAATCTCTTTCTTCAATAAATCTTATAAGCCATATTACTTAGTAACGTCCAAAAAAATAGCCC
>CAKZLT010000127.1 GCA_937127195.1 uncultured Saprospiraceae bacterium | reverse complement strand
ATTTGGCTCAAAAGGTCAAAAAGCAGCCAACAGTATTCACAGGCGTGCCTTTTCAAGGAACTTGGTATGTGCCGAGCGGCGAAAGTTTTGTAGCACAATTCATTGCTGATGCAGGAGGAAATTATCTTTGGAAAGACCAAAAAGGTACAATGTCATTAACTTTGGATTTTGAAGCTGTATTTGGAAAAGCTTCTGACGCAGATAAATGGTTGGATGTTGGTTATGTTTTTTCTAAAAATGATGTTGCAAAAATGGATAAACGTTTTGCGCAATTCAAGGCGTTTGGAGCAAATGAAATGTATAATTATACGGCAAAAGTCAGCGAAAGTGGCGGTTTTGATATTTACGAATCAGCGGTTGTTCGACCAGATTTGGTTTTGAGGGATTTTGTAAAAGCTTTACATCCTCAATTGATTGAAGATAAATTCGTTTACTATGAACGGTTTTGAAAAATGTTAAATGATGAATGTTGAAATTTGAATGCTCCGCTGTTAGTTTAATCGAAACAAAAGGCATCGGACGCTTTGAAAGCGTCCGATGCCTAAGCCCTGAATTTTGATTTTTTTTTAATATCGATTCATGTTTCGAGAAGCACGTTCTACTGAAATGTTGTTTCGAGTGTTAAAATACTTCGCTTGACTTTCTGAGATATTATCATCGTTTTTATTCATGTAAGTAATTCTAAAAGCACCATTACTCACTTGAGTAATGGTAACTTTATTCGGGAATTTTCGACTCTTTCGCTCAAAAGTGGCTTGATTACCTTTATAGCTTTTGAGTTTAAATTTTCGGATTTTTTTGGTTTCATCTACCGAGCTTTCAAAATAAATAGACTTGCCGCTTTGATAAACTCTCATGTATTCAGAGAACTCTTTTTTGCCATCGACTAAAATATATCCTTCGCCTACTATCTCTTTATCATCCAAAAACCATTCTTCGTAAGAATCGCTTTTTAACGCATCTTTCCATTTGCCTGCCATCCAATTGAATTGAGTCAATGTCGTTTTAGAAGACTCTTTTTTCCTCTTTTTTCCATAAGAAGAAGTCTTTTTTGCGTTCGATTCGATTCTATTTGGTATAGTATTTTGATTGATTCTTTCTTTATCAACTGTTACTATTGTTTTATTATCTCGTTTTGCATCCGCCACTGCAACCTTCTCATTTTCATCCTTTGTTGTTACAGGATTTCCTGCTGAATTTAAACGAGGGCTTGATTTCCTTGGAGATTCGGGTACAACGACAAGATAATCATTAGGTTTTGCTTCTTCTGCTATTTCTTCCTCTTCAACTTCTACATCACTACTGATTTCGGCATCTGAATAACCTGCATCACCATTACTTTTACTCAAATCTTCTTTTTGCGCCAATTCTTTTTTAGCCACTCTTGGTTTTTGAACCTTTGGAACTTGAGGTTTCGGTTCATTATTATCAAAATTAAAAGCAATTGGTTCTTTTTCTTCATCATCACTTTCTCCTGCAACCACTTCACTAGAAACAGTTTCTATTGGTTGAGTTGGCATTACTTTTCGAATTTCTTCTACTTGTTCTGCTTCCTTTTTATGTTGTTCGATAGCTCTTGCAATTCGGCGTTCATCTTCCGTCAAAGGTGCTTCTTCGAGTTGAGCAATTGGTTCAGATGATAGTACTTTATCTAGCGTTTCGACTTTATTGAGCAATTTAAAAACCATGAGCAACGCCACAATACCAACTCCAGCCGCTATCATCGAAGTATATCGATAGATAACTGCTCGTTTTCGTAGCCGTCGAGAATCTAGTTTTCGTTCTAGTTTGTCCCAAGCGGTATAAGATGGACTTGCCTCCAAATTTTCGGCACTATTCCGAAATAGTTGGGACAAATCATCATTTCTTTCTATATCATTAAAATCTTTCATTTTTTATTTTTTTCAAAAAATTGAGTCTCATTCTTCCTCTATTTTCTCTTTTCTACTCAACTTTTTTAATCCTTGCAAATGTTCTTTTTTATAAAAAAATCAACCTACACCTGGGTATCGTAACTGCTCAATCATTGATTTCAATCGCTTTTTGGCGAGTATCAATTGCGATTTTGATGTATTGATACTCACGCCTAAAATCTCCGCAATCTCTCGATGTTTATATCCTTCGATGACATATAGGTTAAAAACGGTTCTATATCCAACAGGTAATTTGTTGAGTAAATTCAGAATATCTTGCTCTTGTAATTTGTCTTGTGCCGTGATGGTCGTTTTGATTTCGACATTAGAATTTTCAATAGAAATATTAAAATTGTGCCGTTTTCTTAACCACATCAGTGATTCATTGACCAAAATTCGCCTTATCCAACCTTCAAAGCTACCATTCCCCTTGAATGATTGGATTTTATCCATGACTTTGTACATTCCTTCAATAAGGATGTCTTCCGCGTCTTCTCGGTTTTTGACATAGCGCATACACACACCGAACATTTTCGGTGAGTATCGCTCAAACAATTCTTTCTGCGCTCTTCTGTCATTTCGTCGGCACAGGTCGATGATTTGGTTTTCTGTCACGTTGCAATAGGTTGTGAACTTTTCCATGATGTACATCATGGTTTATAAAATATCGTCCCTTTGGGACTTTTTTGTTTTGTTGCTCTTTTCTTATTAAGATGCTTTGGTTTTGGTTTTTGGTGTATCAAGGGTAAATATACCATATATGTAGTATTCAAAGAACAAACCAAGTAAGTCTCCTTTTTTGAATATTTCTAAAAATACAAAAGGTTGAACACTTTGAAGTATTCAACCTTTTAAAAAAATCATCCAGTAACTTGTCTGCAAAAAAAAATATTACGCTAAAGACTATTTAGTTTGTCTTGAATCTCAAGGCTTGTAGCCTTTTTAAATTCTATATCAAAAAGACGTTTGTTTGCATTAATGACTTGATACGCCATAATAGGTGCATCATTTTCATCAAACCCCATTCCGAGTACTATAATTTCTTCATTTCGAGGAACTTTAACATTTCTAAACTGCTGACCATTGATTAGAAACTTTGCCCTTTTAGAAATAAAATAATAAGTTATTTTAGGATACTTTGGGGTTCTAGGTCTTAATGTTACTAAAGTTGGATTATTTTGATTCCATGGCATTTTATCAATATTAATCCATCGTAGCTTCTTGGTGCGAATCGTGTAATATGCTGGCACTTTTTCTGGAGCAGCATTCGGCATAAGAACTTCTTTTGCATTTTTTCTACTTTCTTGCTTTTTTAACTCTTCCATTCGTATTTTTTCACATCTAGCAACCATTTCTTCGTATTCTAGTGCTAATTTCTCTTTATATTCAGCATACTTTTTTTTCCTATAACGTTTCAATCGCTTTTCCTTTCTTTTTGACACTTTGAAACGGTTTAAACAATCAATACGGCAACAAGTCCAATTGTCCCTATTTCCCACTTCTGTCCCCCAAAATCCAAGTTGTATAGTTCGTTCTTTACCTTCATCAGCAGTCCATATTACTTCATTATCTTGATGAAAATCTGAGTTTTTGTCAGTATTAGTATTTTCTGGATTAGCTACAGTTACGCCAGTATAAACCTTCATTTCTTTATCTACCTCCACTGCTGGAATTTGAATTACAACATCTTTTTTGGGTTCTAAAGGTTGGTCTTTGTAAGTAGCCTCTATCGAAATCATTCCGCCAGTTTGCAAAACTTGACCATTTTCGGTTAGTGTTGTTACATTATTTTGAAGCATTTGCTTAAAAGTTAGTGCTTCCTTAACTTCTAATTTAAGGTCATTTTTATCCCCATCAAACTCAAATGTATTCGCTTCTATTCTTATAATAGAACCACTTCGAGTCACTAAAGTAACATCTTCTTCATTATTGATTTTAAAAAATTCAGGCTGTGGTGTGAATGCTTCTTTTATAAGTGTTGTAGCATTTTTTTCTTCTTGTATAGTTATTTCATCTTTGAATAATTTCTTCGGCTTTAATGGTATTTTTTGGCTAATTGTAGCTTCATTTTTATAAATAACCCGAATATCAACACGGCGATTTTTAGCCATATCTTTTTCAGAAGTTGTAAGTACTAGCGGCTTTTCTTCACCATAGTTTTGTATCGAAATTACATTTTGTAGTATTCCTTTTTCTATCAAAAAGCGTTGTACTGCATTTGCTCGTCTCGCTCCTAGTTCAATATTATATTGATTTGAGCCTCGCGCATCTGTATTGGCTTCTAATGTAATGGATTGTAGCGTTTTAATTTTAAAAATGGCTTCTAAAGTGACTTCGCTTTCTGCCGTCAAATCGGCTTTATCAAAATCAAAATAAACTTGATGATAAACCATGTCAAGAGGTTGAGCCTGTAATGGTATCCATATCGTAAAAATAAAAAGAAGGGCAATGAACTGCTTCATGTTATTGATTTTATGTTTTTTAAAAAATTGATTTTATAAAAAATGTTTTTTGTTCTATATTTTTATATCCTATAAAGATGTTTTTAATAAAATGGCTATAATCATTCCAAAACATAAAAGGCTTCATCCTTCAAATATTGAAAGACAAAGCCTTTTAAGAAAGCAAATCTATTTAGCCGTTCTTTTTTTGTCAAAAAACATAATTATCACTAATTACGCAAGGGTTATGTCCTGTAAGGAAGCCATTTTCAAAATTATAAAATTATATTTTAAGCAATTGCTTCTTCTAACAGTTTTGACCTAAACAATTTCACTTCTTCCGAGTTTTTAGAAACTAAATGAAACTTACTAGAATAACCTTTAGAAATACTTTCAAAATCAAAAGGAACATCAGTAGAATTTGTTTGATAAGTGGTGTCTTCCCAATTCCATTTATCCGCTTGTTCTAACATTTCATAATCAAAATACTCCGATTTGATGTCTAAACTCTCTTCATATTGAGGTTCAGCCACTTTTATAATTAAGCCACCTAAAGTATTTTCTACTAGTGGCTTACTATTCAAGTCTAATTTGTCTCGCTTACTCCAGAGCGCGGCAGGTACATTTTTATAAACAAAATCAACTAAATCAAATTCTGCATCTGGGTCAGATATTTCAAAACTAATAATAGAGTCCACTTCTTGCAAACGCATCGGGTAGATACCTATTCCCGTTCCAGTTTCTTCGTCTCCTATATCAATAATATTAGCTGGAATAGTCGACTCTAAACGTATTTCTAAATCTTTTGGGTTGACTTCTAATACATTATCATCATCCTTACCAAGCATTCCATCCACGATATTTATCGCTAGAACGTCTTCATCTTTTGGTAGAAAGCTTTCTTTAAAGTCTGTCCAATCTATTTTTTTAGCTACTTTTTCCTTTGTCCCAAAATTCAATCCGAAATCAAAGTTGATCCCAAACACTTTAACATCAATGTTTGCTTTTCCAGAAAAATCTGGTCCCCAAAGTTCCAAATCTGCGCCAACATCCATATTCACCGTCTTGTGAATGCGCAAAACTTTGGCTTCAAACTGTAATTGAACACTAACATTGGTTTGGAATTCATAATAAAATGGTTTCCATTGTGCTAATAAATCAAAATCAACATCAAAAGCCGCTTTCAAATTCTTAGTTTTCCAAATGGCTTTGAGTTCTGCACCTAACATAATCGCGGCAGGAGTTACCGTAAAATAGGCATTTCCTTTGACATATAGATTTTCGTTCACATACCAAGTCAATGCCAAACGCGGCACATCTGGATAGTGTTCTGGTTTATTGAATTGTGGATGATATCCTCCTAATGTCATTACAAAATCACCTGCGCTTGCTATATCTGTATCCTTCAACCAAGCATAAAAGGCAAATCCTCCCGATAATTTAGCGTCTTTAGATAGTATATAGGAATTTTGAGTAATAACTCCCTTCACTTTAATTGCGCCTTCCTCTGGAATCACGGCAGCTTTCATCACTACTTCGACAAATGCTTGTGGTTTTTTGAACATTGGCGGCATCGAAAGTGTGCCAATTCCCATGAGATCAAACTTCAAACGGTCGCCAAATTGCACCACCATCAAAAGAAAACCATCTAATATTTTGAAAGAATTGAACTTTACACCAATCGCTAAAAATAGTGCATCAGTACTTGGTGGAAAAGCTTCTGAAAGATTAGTTGCTAACTTTTCAAGTAATTCTCCTTGAGTAATTGCTGGCGAACGTCCCAAAGCTTGAGACACCAATGGAAAATCTCCTAAGTTTTCAACCGCTGGTATTTTCGCTTGACGATTATAACCAAAGCCTAAAGCAAAGCCATCTACAAAGAAAAACGGTGCGCCTCCAATCGGATAATCCGCAATTGCATAAATGAAAACAGATTTATTTCCATCTACTTTTCCATAAGCGCCTGCGCCGAATACAGATAAAAACTTAGATTTAATAGTAATACTTCCTATAAATTGGTCTTTATCAGAATCATTAAGCAAAAAGCCAACGGCACTGAAAAATCGCGTTTCGTAAGCAATACCTAATCCTTCTAACCCAAAACTTGGCATTTTGTCAAGTTCATCTAACTTTAACCCCATTTTTAGCCCTTTTAGGGCAATGACTAGATTAGAAAAATTAAAATCTACTTGTAATAGTT
>CAKZLT010000126.1 GCA_937127195.1 uncultured Saprospiraceae bacterium | reverse complement strand
CTTATAGGTTTTAAAAACCTATAAGGTTTAGAGAATCGATAAAAAAGTACTAATGACCAACTCAAATCATATAGACCCATATACTTAAAAGAAGTTGACACCATTTTTTATGTCTAATACATATTCCATTTTTTTAAGAAATAAAAAATAAGGAAAAAATAGCGTAATTTTTTCAGCGAATTTATCCAAAGCCAGGGAAATTTTTAGAGAAAGAGTTTAACTCAACAATCCCAATAATAATTATAACGAGTATAATAACAAATATAATTAATTGATTTCTTAGTCTCTTAGGTTTCATTGTCTCAAATTATATAACTTTCATTACTTAAAAGAAAGTGCTACTTTATAAGGTAACTCTTCATACCCTTTTGGGTAGATTCCCATAGCATCCGAGTCACTTGGTCCAGTTGGGTCGCAGATAGTATATTGTCTGCCCTCATAGTACAAAGGTTTTCCGATGTTCTCTGGCAATGCAACTCCAATAGTCAAATGCTCTGGATAATCAACAACAATCAAAGGAACATCCAACAACTCTTTAACTAAAGTATAAAATAAAGCAGAACGGTCTTCACAATCAGAAGCAGAATAGAAAAGTACTTCGTCGGGAATCATTGGCTTATTTTTACCAAAATTATCCTTATCCGTTTTATAATCAAAAGCCGTTCGAGTCAAACTCAGCAGAAATTGAACAGCCTCTATTGTCCCTTTTTTCTCTACTAATTGTTTCAATTTAGGAACAAGAGATTTCTTTAAGGCATTAGAAAGCGGCGTTTCGATGTAGTAATCTGGATTAATTAATGGATAGCTACGCATCAAATCAATCAAGTTTTCATCCATTGTAATATCAAAGCGATAAAGCTGATTACGGTGGGCAAAAACTAATTTGCGCTTTAATGGGCGACTCTGAAAATTAGGTAACTTGTTTAAGCGAAAAGAAATAGGTTTTCCGTGTGCATTGGGAACAAATTCTACAATATAATAAGAATTGCTCTTTATATTTTTGTCTGAATCTTTTAAATCTGATAAGTTGACAAATTCCTTATTCCCTAATTTAATAATCTGCACACTATAAATTTCATCTCTGGTATAAGCGTATAAATATATACTAGGGCCAGCGTGTGTCAATCGGGCATCGTAACCAGATTTCGCTAAAATATACCAATGAATCAACGTTCTATAATTAGAATTTCTATCACCATAAATATTCCTAACAGTCTCTTGTACGAGTTCTGAATATAGGTAACTATTCAGATTGAGTTTCTTTTTGTAACGAGTAAGTTGTAATAATAAAGGTCTGAATGGTAGTTTTTCTAGCTTTTCATAGAAATTGTGAATAGAAGTTTCGTTCGCTTTGGCCTCTTGTTCTAATAAGATACTATTTTCAAATTGAATAGAAATATCCTCTGTATAAAATATAAGTTTTGTCATTTGGGATGAAGCGTAAGTCTGCAATGACCAAGCAGAAATGCTTAGAGTAATGATGACACATTTTATTATTTTGTCACTCATGAGGTGAATTTTTTACTATTTTTTTTTGTAGAAAGTTATCTTGTTTTTGTCTTTGTTGGGTTAAATATAGAGTTTTTTTTAAGTTTAACCAACAAAATAACGAAGTGTAACTAGATGATTTTTTTTAAAAAAAATAGGAATTTAGAAATTTATAACTAATTATTATTTCTTTCTATTCATATTTAAGTATTTGATTATTAAATACTTATTTTAATATAAGTAATAGAATTGAGTTGTTGAAACCGACTTTCATCAGTACTGCAACAGTTATATAGATTTCTATGAATGACTTGTTTGGATTAATTCTATTGGGTGAGCATTTCTAAAAAATTAAACTAAAAATTTAATTAAAAATTATTGTAAATGTTTAATTATACGGTGTCACTTCTAATTAAGTTGTGTGTATTTTTCCCTTTTTTAAGAAAAATGAACTAAAAATAAGAATTAATCTAAAATATTCTTTTTTTTGAAAAAAGCTGGATATTAATGAATGAATATATGACAGAGCAAGAAATTATTTTTAGAAATAGAAAAGTCGCTTACTCTATTGGTGGAAATGGGTTTCCTTTAGTTTTTATACATGGTTTTTGTGAAGACAAATCAATGTGGAATGACTTTGTAGAGTTTTTTGTTGCTGATTATCAGGTGATTATGATTGATGTAGGTGGTTTCGGAGCATCAGAACTTCCGATAGAACCGACAATTGCCGAAATGGCAATGCAAGTTAATGCAGTGTTGAGAGTCGAGGGAATCCAAAAATGCCTATTAATTGGTCATTCAATGGGCGGATATATTGCAATGGATTTTGCGGAATTGTTTGGAGATAAATTGATTGGAATTACGATGTTTCATACACACCCATTCGGTGATACAGTAACAAAAAAGCGAAATAGGAATAAAGGCATTTTGTTCTTGAATAAATATGGAACGTCTAAATATGTAGCTTCCTTGATGCCTAAATTATTTTTTGCTAAAGCAAGGGTGACACATAAAATAGTATTAGAACGGTTAATAGAACGAGCAAAAAGGTATTCAAAAGAAGCTATTATTAGTGGATTAATAGCGATGAGAGATAGACAGAATCAAGCTTTAGTTTTAGAAAAAATAGATTGCCCTGTACAGTTTATCGTTGGTAAAGAAGATACTGTAATTGATTGGTCACAAAGTATGGGACAATTGCATTTACCTCGCATAGCATCTATTCATCTGCTTGAAAATGTAGGACATTTAGGAATGTTTGAGGTCAAAAATGTGACACAAAAACTAGTGTATGATTTTGTGCAATTTTCTATTAAAAACTACTTTTGAGTTATTTAGCCTACTTTTTAGGTTATTTTAACTCAAAAGTAATTTTGGAATAATATTTAGATTAATTTACCTCATAGTATAGTTAGGGCGTAAGCTAGAATGCTTATAATGTTCATTAATTATCTTGACAACATCTTCCACATCATCAATAATAGGAATCAAATCCAAATCCTTTTCACTGATATTTTGATTCTCTTCTAGCATCACATTTTTAATCCATGATTTCATTCCACCCCAGAATTCACTACCAACCAAAATAATAGGAACATTATCAATTTTTTTGGTCTGAACAAGTGTTAAAACTTCAAACAATTCATCTAGAGTTCCGAAGCCACCAGGAAAGACTACAAACGCCTGTGCATACTTGACAAACATCACCTTTCGGATAAAGAAGTAATTGAAATTCAGGTTCTTATCATAATCTATATAGGGATTTGACCCCTGCTCAAAAGGCAATTCTATATTCAAACCCACCGAAGTTCCACCTTCTGTATGCGCGCCCTTGCTACCAGCTTCCATGATACCTGGACCACCGCCCGTAATGATACCATAGCCCTCCTGAGAAAGTCGATAAGCTACTTCAACAGCCTTCTTATAATAAGGATGATTAGGCTTTGTTCGGGCAGAACCAAAGACCGAAATACAGGGGCCAATCTTATTCATTCGCTCGAATCCTTCTACGAATTCTGCTACAACTTTGAACATTGTCCAAGAATCTTCTCCTTGTATTTCTGTCCATTTTTTTTGAGGCTTATGGTTATTTTTTAAGTTTTCTGACATGTAACTTTGTTTTTTTATAAAAAAAGATTAGGAATATTTTTTTATGAAATAAGATAAAATTTTAAATCTTAAGTCTCTGTTAGTTAGGTTTTTATAAATTATTAAAAATATAAAATGTGTAAATAAAACACTGATAATCAATTGATTATGTTGTTTTTTGGTTAAGGAGCTGCTTTTTAGAAAAAAAATTTTTATTAAGCTATTTAGGTGTTTTTATGGCAAAAAAATTGCGCGAAATCTATTATACGAAGAACAATCTAAAAAGTTTCGTGACATACTAGAAATTATATTTTGTCAAAGATTTTTTTATTGTTCAATAAAAAATAAAATACGCTTACTATCTTAAAATACGCAGCTTAATTTAAAGCTATCTTATAAATATAAATAGCAGAATATTCCAAATTAGACATAGAAAATAAAACGAAACCAAATTTACTTGTACTACTATTAAGATAAAGTCAATAATGAAAAATGTTGCTGTACTGTTATTATTGTTGCTGCCGTTGATAACCATGGCTACTAATCCTGATGAAACTTTCTTTCACAAAGGAGACTTTGAGCAAGTCAAAGCAAAAGCTGCCCAAGAAGGAAAACTATTTTTTGTTGACTTCTATGCTGATTATTGCTACGCTTGTAAGCTTATGGATGAAACAACTTTCGTGGATGAAAAGTTGAAGGCGTATGTCAAAGATAACTATGTGCCTTATAAGGTACACATTTTGGATTTTGATGGTATTGACTTGAAAGAAAAATACAATATTAATGTATTACCAACCATTTTGATTTTCAATTCAGAGGGAAAATTGGTCGGAAGATATGAAAGTATGCTCGGCCCAACCAGAATGATTGAGGAGTTAGAAAAATTCAACTTACCTGAAAATAGAATTTCAGATACTCCAAATGAAATTTTAGCTTCAAATGAGCCTATTGAGCCGCTTCCTACATTTCGAGAAGATATTCCAGTAGAATACAATGAAGCAGATAATCAAAGTATAGCACAAGAAATTCAATCTTCTCGAATCAATGGACATATTCAAACGATAGAAGAAAACAGTCCAATTGTTCCTGAACCTGAGTTGAAAGCAGAAGTTGAAGAGAATACTCTTTTGGGGTATGCTCAAAAACCTATGATTAAGGCAGAGCCTAAACCTACCGCTAAAAAGCGTTTTAATGTAAGTCCTAAAGCACAATTTATTAATCAAAATGATGCGCCTGCTGTGCCAAATCCAGCCGCAGAAGGCTTATTTCAGTTTACGGTAGAACCTTACCCTACTATTGGTTTTGGCGTTCAAATTGGTGTTTTTGCAGAATATGGAAATGTATTGAGGGAGGTACAAAAATTACAAAATGGCTTTAGTCAACCTATCTTAGTGAATATTAGCAATTTTGAAAGTAAAACGGTTTATAAGGTGATTGTTGGTTCTTTTGATTCTCGTCGTGAAGCTATTTCATTCAGAAGAATGATGCAAAAAAAGAAATTTGACGGAGTTATTAAAGATTTGTCAAGCGTAAAACTTTAGATTGTTAATTGGTTACTAGCAACTTAGTGTTTAGGCAAGTAGGTTAGGTTTTATTTTTTCATTAAAAAACAGCATTGCATTTTAATAGATAAATGCCTATATTTGTAGGAGTTATTCAGAAGAGGGAACGTGACACGTTCCCTCTTTTGTGTTAATATAAGGTCTAAAAAGTAAAAAAGAATGGAAGAAAAAATCATTCAATTATTAGAAGAAAAATTCAAAGAAGAAGGGTTTGAAGACCTTTATTTAGAGGATTTAGCTTTTAATCCAGCGAATAAAAAATTAGAGATATTTTTGGATAGTGATGTGACTTTGACGGTTGGTCAATGCTCTCGAATCAATAAATTTTTACAAAAACATATTGACGAAGAAGGTTGGTTAGGCGAAAAATATACACTTGATGTATCTTCTCCAGGTATTGGAAAGCCTTTAAAATTTAGACGTCAATATACTAAAAACGTTGGTCGAAAGGTTGAAATAAAAACAGAAAGTACTGGAGTTCGTGAAGGTAACTTACTAGAAGTTCATGAGGAATATCTAGTAATTGAAGAAAAAGTCAAGGCAGACCCTAAAAAGAAAAAGAAGATTTTAAAAAAAGCAGAAATTCAGTTTGCTACCGCAGGTAAAAAGAAATTACTATTACAATTTGCTAAATTAAAAGTGATTGGGTAAATAACTAAAAATAAATTGCTATTTTGCAACTTTAAAAAACTACAAAATATAACTTGTCAGTTCTAGTGTTTTCTTTTGATAAAATGATAAAGGAAAATGTATCGAGAACACTTCTCAAAAAAATATAAATGACATTCGATTTAGAGTACAATTCAGGAAGACCGTTAATGATTATACCAGAATACGGCAGACATATACAAAAATTAGTAGACCATTGTGTTGCTTTAGAAACTAAAGAAGAAAGAGACAAAATGGCCAAAGCAATTGTAGATGTAATGGGTAATTTACAACCTCATTTACGCGATGTGCCAGATTTTAAGCACAAACTTTGGGATCAATTGTATATTATGGCTGATTTTAAATTAGATGTAGAATCTCCTTATCCGCAGCCTTCTAAAGAAGAACTTAGAGAGAAACCAGAAGGTTTGGCATATCCAAAATCAGCATCTAGATATCGTTATTATGGTAATAACATACAAACCATGATAGATGTTGCTTTAAGTTGGGAAGAAGGAGAAAAAAAGGAGGCATTAGTTTATACAATTGCCAATCACATGAAAAAATGTTATCTAAACTGGAACAAAGATACGGTAGACGATAAAGTTATTTTTAAACATTTATTCGATTTATCAGACGGTAAAATAGATCTAAGAGAAACAACAGAACCACTTTCAGAAAGTAAAAACTTACTTAGAAAAAGAAACTCTCAAGGTCAGAATAATTCGAAGAGTAATTACAAGAAGCAACACAATAATCAACAT
>CAKZLT010000125.1 GCA_937127195.1 uncultured Saprospiraceae bacterium | reverse complement strand
GGACTGCGTTTTTTGCCTTGTCTAAATAAAAAACAATGTCGTTCTTTGTGGTAGGTTATTTATTGCCTACTCCCTAAAGTCTAATAAATCAGCGACCGAATTTGGTAACAATTCAAATGAAGCATCATTTCAATAATCAAAATACTTACGAACTGGATTGCATCAAAAATGCGCTCCGAATAGACCGAAATCTCCAATTAATATTTGGAATAATTGCGGTACTGTTTGGTGGTTGGTTATTGTTATTTGTGTTTAAACGGTTCAGTTGGATATTTGCGGCATTGGCTTTAGTGATGTTGTTTAGCGGTATTCGGCTGTTGTATGATGTGTTTCGATTTTGGAAAATGGAACAAACTTACTTAATACGGCTACTTTTTTATCAACCGCAAGAAATCGTTTGGGTTTATTCTATCGTTACCGAAAAACTGCCGTTTGGTGTTGCTTTATCTAAAAAAGGGACAATGTATTTTAAGCTACTCAACGGCGACGAAATCACCATTAAGCTAGATGATAAAGAAATGCCTTTAATTTCTAAATGCCTCCATGAAGTCTTACCGCACGCAACTTTTGGTTATTCTAAAGAAAAGGAACAATGGTATATGGCGAATCCTGCCATGCTTTTGAAGTGATTTTGTTACTATTTAACATCGCTGAAGAACATTTAAGGAGCGGGTCTCTGTTCTGGATAACTATGTGTTTTTTATATAAAATGTGTCTTTTTGAGATATTTGAATAGTCAAAAATAGTCTTTCCTAATTTTAATCTTCATCACTAAACAAAATTTTTAACTATTTTCTAATGTTACATCTATTGATTTATAAGAATGAAAACATGAAATTATTCATAAAGAAGTAATTGAGGTTTTGTGATGTATATATAACTAAAAGAGCTATTCAGGTACTTACCGAATAGCTCTTTTAGTTATCTTATAGAAAAAAATTACTTAGAAAAAGTAATTGACGTAGTTGCTATCGTAGTAGTTTTTATACTAAAAAAGCCAGTATCATCTTCTTCCTCTGTTGTATAATCCCAGCTTACAGTCAAAGACGTTTCTGTCAATTCAGTAACCGTTAAAGTTGAAGTTGTACCGTCTGAGTGAGTCACTGTAATTGCATCACCATTCTGTACCCATGTACCATTACTAATAAAATCTACATCTTCCCATTTCTCACTTTGAGATTGACCTGCGGTTGTACCTTCTACATCCAAATCATAAGTACCTGTTATCCTAGCGTTGTTAGGTTCTTCTTCAAATGTAATCGTTGTAGTCATATTAGAAGCTGTTCCAACATATTCTGTTGTCGCGGCAGGAAAACCAAAAATTTCGATTGATTGTTCAGAACTATAATCCATACTTGTCATATTCCAAGCTCCAATAAGTTTATTCACTTCTTCTGGTGTTGTACCTCCATCTCCTTCTTCGTCAGTACAAGAAGAAAAGCCAATTACAAAGCTCATAGACAAAGCTAATACAAAAAATAAATTTGAAAATTTCATGGAAATTAAATTTTGGTTTTTAAATTAAAGAAATTATTCCTATTGTATATATAAGAATATAAAGTTCTTATAAAATTAAGTATCTGTAAACTACTGGGTATATAATTTGATTAAAATGATTATTTACATCCTAATTTATAGTTTTGATAGAAATACTTAATAGTTGTTTTTGTGTTAAAAAAGTAACCAATTTTGATAAAAAATTGATTAACTATATGTTTTATTCAAAATTTGAAATAATGTTTCTCCTTTACTGGAAGATTTTTACAAAGATAAATTTTTTTAGTAAAAAAATAATTCAAATGAAGCCCCTTTTCAAAAAAAACAAAACACCTAGTAGTCAGTCAAGTTAATAATATCAAGCATTTACGAACTCAGTTACATTAAAAATGTACTTCGAATAGACCGAAATTTTTAATTAGTTTTAGGAATATTTGCGACACTGGTTGGCGGTTGGTTGTTCTAAAGGAAAAGGGAATTATTCGGAAGCGGGACAATGGTATATGACCAATCTTGAAATGCTTTTAAAGTAATTTTTTTATGAAACTTTGTGTCTTTTGATGGCTTTGTCATTATAACATTGATTAAAAAATCAATTTATTAAATCCAAAACCATCCAACATAATGCTTAAATATATTCTTATTTATACTCTAATCGCTTGCTCTTTTTTGAATTTAGAAGGGCAGAATTTAGTAGAAAATGGTGATTTTGAGGAAATAAATCATAAAATAACAGTTAAAGTCAATCAATCTTGCAGCGTATCTGCTTTTAATAAAATGTTTTCTTCTTGGAAAACTCATAAATCTAGCCCAGATATATGGAATGAAAACTATATGAAATGGGGAATAGATACCATTTTAGTCAAAAATCAAGGTAATTTTATTGGACTTGCTTTTGGAAAAACATACAGTGAGAATATTCATACTCATTTTGTAAAGCTTATCAAAAAAGGAAAATTTTATAAATTCAGTATGAATATAGGAATGGCTAATCATATTCCACACACAGGACATCCTCCTTTGGGCAAGCCTACCAAATTAGATACCAGTTTTGGTTTATTATTTTCAAGTAAAATCATTAAACAAGCATCTTTCCTTTTAGGAAAACCACATATTAATTTTGATTATTATGAAATAACACCTGGATTATGGACAAAAATAACGGGCTATTTTGAAAGTAATAAAGACTATTCTTCTTTAACCATTGGTCAATTTGACGAAAGAAAGGGAGAGCTTTTAGTAAAATCAAATAAAGAAAATGTTTATTTTTTCATAGACGATATTAGTCTCGTCGAAGTTGATAGTATGCCTAAAGAAAAACCCAAAGTCATTCCTCCATCTCCCGTGGTCAATATTCAAAAAGACACTTTTACCATTAACGGCATTTTATTTTTTTATAAAAATGAGAAATATGAAATTGTTCATAAAGAAGTAATTGAGGTAAATTGATATGTTTATTATTTTTATAAAAAAGAAAAAAACATAATTATATGAAAAACATCTTATTCGTGGCATTCATTATTTTAATCGGCTGCCAATCAACACAAAAGATAAATTTAGCTATTGATTTAAAGCAAAATGCTATTACAAAAGCACTTTTGCGTAACATCGGTTATAGCATAGATTTCATAAAATAATAAAATCAAAAAGCGATATAAGATTTTGGTCTTATATCGCTTTTATTAACTTCATCAAAACGGATAACCAATCGCAATATTTACCCGACCTTGCCGCCAAAATGACACTTGATCCTCTATCGGAATTTGTTGAATATGCGCACTTTCCCAATACGAATTACCATCCGTATCGTCGCCTGTCGCGCTATATGGTCGCCTGAGTTTCCAAGCGTAATCCAATCTCAATATAAAAAAGGACAAATCCCAACGAATCCCGCCACCTACTCCAATCGCTATTCTATTCAAAAAATTATCTACTCGTAGCAGTTTAACATTGTTGTTTGTTGTGTCTTTCAGCGACCAGACATTCCCGAAATCCGCAAATGCTGCTCCTTCCATTCCTGATGCTAAAAAGTCTAAACTAAATCTTAATTCAGTATTTAATTCCGCCTTAAAATCTCCCGTTTGAAACGGAAAAACATCTTCTAACTCTAATTCAGGTTCACCACCAGGCCCAAGTTGACGCACTTGCCACGCTCGGATTCCTGTATTTCCACCAGCAGAAAACTGTTTTACGTAAGGCAAACCTGTTTCTTTTGAGTTCAAATACGAAAATCCAACACCAGTATTGAAACGCATTGCAAGGGTTAGATTTCGATTATATGTTTTAAAATAACGTCCATCTATTTCAAAAATGCTATACTGCGAATAAGTAATATCCTTATTAATACCAAAGATAAAAGGAGCGTCAGGCTGAAAAATCTGATTAATCAAATTTAAAAAATTACCCGAAAAATCCATATTTGCTATAAAAGAATAAGACTCATTTGAAGCCAAATTTTGTTTTGACCACGAAAAAGTCGCGTTACTTCCAGCTATCAACTGAGCATCAAAACTACGAGCCAATAACGGATTATCGTCTAATGTCGATTGAAAATCTTCCTCAATAATAGGATTCAAATAATTGATACTTAATGGATTGAAAGTTAATTTCTTTTGGCTTCTCAATGATTTCCAATCAATACCTATTTCTGCATTAAATAAGTTATAGCGGTACTGCTGAAATCGTTGTACCAAATTATAAGCTGTCGAAAAACGCAGATTAGCATTTTTATAAAAAGGAGGCAAAGTCAAATCTGCTTGTAAGCGCACATCTTGTGTAAACGTATTCGTTAAGTCAATCAAAGTCGTCGAACTCAAAGGAGATTCGATACCATAACCAGCACTTAATTTGAGTTTTTCGCCTCCTTTAAAAACATTTTTATTAATAAAATTGGTATTAAAAAAAAGCCCCAATGCTTCGGTCAAAATCCTATCGCCACTAATAAAACTTACTTCTCCATTCCAACCAATATCAATCTTTTCTTCTGGTGTGAGGTAAATATAAAAATCAATGAGATTTCGACCATCAGGACTCACTATCTCCGAAGGACGCGTTTTTACAGAGACAAACTTAAAAACCCCCATTCGCCCCAACGCCTTACTTGTCTGGTCATGTTCATTATACCGATAAAGACTATCACTGTTTATGTAAAGTGACCGTTTGAGTGCCTTCAAGGTGATTTGAAAGTCGTTTTCTGTTTTTTTTATAAAATGATAACCATCGTACAAAACGGTGTCATACTGCGTCCGAATATTAGCAGAAGGATAATATTGGGTATTTACATAGATTTTTCCAATATGATATTTTTGATGAAACGTCGAGTCCGTTGGCGGCAAAATGATGGCTTTGACATTGGTTGCTAAGCCAGAAGAATCACCTTCGTAGATAATATTCGTTGGATAAACGTAGCGATAACCTTCGTTTTTAATCAAACTCAAAATCCGTGCTTTTTCTTGATTAAAGGTTCTACTATCTAGCGGAATATTTCTTTTGAGTAAAGATCCGCGCTTAATTTGGGGCAATAATTGTTTTATATTTAAGTCGTCTGTAATATGCTGCACATTGCCGACTCGCATAAAACTATCCGTCGTAACACTATAAATTACAGTGACCAATTTCTTATTCGTATCAATGGCAGAGCTGACTCTAGCACCATAAAAACCACGATTATTCAAATAATATTCCATGGATTGTGCCGTGGCATCCATCTTTTCAACATTGTGAATAGTTGGTGGTTCGGCATAGCGTTTAAGCACTACTTTATAAAAACGAGAAGTATCTTTTTGGATTTGTCCTAATGTATCAGTGCGGGCAGAACGCTCAATACTTCGTTTGGCTCGGTAGTACCACCAAAGTCTAGCGCGTGTAAAACCCAAGGTTTTTTTGTTGGGTTTTTGTTTGGTCAAAGTTGAAAGTTGGTATTCTAGCGAGCCAATTTCTCCTTTTTTTGCATCTGTTTCTAATGCAATGTCATTACTCTTTAACAAAAATTCATCATCCTTCAAATATTTTGTAGTATTGCAACTCGAAAATACAAAAAGAACTATTCCCATAAGAATCGCATTCTTATAGGTTGGTTGTTTTATTTTTTTTATAAAAAAAGAAATCATTCTCAAATTGTTATTTTTAAAAACAAAGAACGTTCTTTGATTTTCTTTTGAAAAAAAATTAAAAAAATTAAAAGTTGAAACAAATAAGGTAATCTTTCCACTCAATAACTGCCTAAAGCAGATGGTTTAAATTCGTTCAACATTCAACATTCAACATCATGTTATCAAAATCGAACATAAAATACATTAACTCTCTGAAAGCCAAAAAATTTAGGCAGAAATACCACAAATTTATAGCAGAAGGAGATAAAATTGTGAAGGAAATGCTCGAAAATCCCCAAATTTCTTTCGAGAAAATATTTTGCACCGAAAAATGGGCAGCAACTCAAGCAGATTTGCTTCGAGCACATTCTCCAAAGGTTCGTTTTGTAACAGACAACGAACTTAATAAAATATCTAGTCTTCAAACGCCCAATCAGGTTTTAGTTATAGCCGAACAGCTAAATAATTCGGTAGAAGCAACCAAAATTGAAAATGGTTTATCCTTAGTATTGGAAACAATGCAAGACCCTGGCAATATGGGAACGATTTTGCGAATCGCTGATTGGTTCGGCATTGAGCAAGTTTTTTGTTCTAAAGATTGCGTCGATATTTATAACTCAAAAGTCGTGCAAGCTTCAATGGGAGCATTTTTGAGAGTTAATGTTCAGTATCTTGATTTGGAGGAACTTTTTAAGAGGCATTCAACCTTACCTGTTTATGGTGCAATGCTCGGAGGAGATAATATTTTTGAGATGGAACTTGCTCAGAAAGGCTTTATTGTGATTGGTAATGAGGGCAGAGGTATTTCCGATAAAATTGCTAATTTATTGACACATAAAATCGAAATTCCTAAATATGGCGGCGCAGAATCACTAAACGCGGCAGTTGCTACGGGAATTATTTGTTCTATTTTTAAAAAATAAGTTTCTAGATTCTGGTTGCTGGATTCTAGAATCCAGCAAAAAATATCTTC
>CAKZLT010000124.1 GCA_937127195.1 uncultured Saprospiraceae bacterium | reverse complement strand
GCCATGTGAACAGCAGTGAAGTGACTTTTTTTTTTCTCCTTCTCAACCACTCAGCCCCCTTCCCCAGTTGACAAGCTAAAAAAAAAAATGAAGAAAATTGTATGTCATGGAAGTAGACGAGAAGGTTGCACTGTTGTAGAACTTGTTCTGAAGTGACTTTAATTAGAAGCATAAACAATGAGGATATGTGTTTTTTATGTGTTTTTTCAAGTTTTTTCTGAGGAGTGCTATATAACTAAAAAGATCATTATTCTCTTTTAAATAAAATGAAAAATATGCAAAAAACGTATTAACTTTTCCAGTTCAGCTACAATCAATTTACTAATTCCTTTTCCATGATAAGTAGGAAGTATAAAACTCGTTTGAGTTCTGCAGATTGTTCATCATATCTTTTAAATGTACCACAATCAATAGGTTGTTCATTAAATAGGACTAAAACCGCAGGAATACCTTCTGAAACATTATTATAGGTTTCATATACTTCTTGACTATTTCCATAAAATTGCCATAGCTCTCTATCAAGTGATTGGACTAATTTTTTCACTTTTGAGTTAGTATTTTTTCTTTTACTTGTGTTTCATCAAGGTGTTATTTTTTGAAAATAAAGTCTGTGTGATTAACAAAAAATTAAAAGGTTTTGAGTGATAATAAGTTTAAGTGCTTATGTCAAAATGGTGAGTGATGCACGGTTTGTGCAAGTACGCATGTATCCCGAAAACAATAGGCCAATACTGGCTATGTTTTCGGGATACATTGCCCTCCTTCGTCGGCTTGGTCAGGGATGCTGCGCTCCCTAACATCCCTAGCTTTAAAGTTTCCTTATTCATGGAAACTTTATAAAGGTACATAAAAAATTTTACTACCTTTGAAGATAATTGTTTCCGAGAACAATTGATTATATTTGTATAAAGTTTTGATATTTATAGTTATAAAAAGTTATTATTAAATACATACTTTTGATGTATGTATTATTCATGTTATTACATTTTTCTACTCCTCTTTTCAATACTGTTTTTGGAAATAAAGAAACCAATGATTTGGTTGATTTACGATTTTTTTTTAGAACAACTATTCAAGAAAATAAGGTGCAAACATTACAAAAATATTTAGAAGAAAAGGGTTTACTACTGAATTTAGAAGACCCTCTTTTAACTCATAATGACAAGCTGTTTTTAAAGAAAAAAATTGCAGATGCAAAAGCAGAACATCGAAAATTATACCTCAAAGAAAAACGTAAAGAATATAATGCAACACAAGCACGGGTTGAACTTCGCCTAAATAAAACAGGTAGAGGAAATGAGTATGATAGATTTAGAAAAATGGCAAAAAATAAAAAATTAGCCACTTTCATAAAATCTTGCGCAATCGCCTATTTGAAAAATGACTATGTTGTTCCTGATGAAAAAATAATTGATGGTTTAATAAAAGAAATTTCACGGTATCGAGAAGAAAGAAACAAAGAAGGTCGAAATATCAAATCCATCTTGGATAAAGTACATCGACAAGGAATGACTTATCAAAATGACCTTATTGCACTGTATTATAAAATGTATGCTTTAGACCAAATAGATTTTACTTTTGATTTGGAGCAATTGGTCGCCAATGCAATGCACCATCCTGAAGAACATTTTTTAGAGTATGCCAAACGGCATCTTGAAAAAACACCTGAAGCCATTGAACAACTAGAAAAAATCATTTCAAAAATAAAAACAAAAAGGAATGATAATCAAAAGTAATCGATTGCATGAAGCTAATTGCTTTGGTCAAAAAATAGACTATATTTTGTCTGATAAGGAACGAGCCAAAGAAATAGATAGTTTTGAGATATATCAAAACATTCGTCATCGTAATAGAGATGGAGCAGTACAAACTTTTCAAGCCAATGATGTATATAGAAAAGAAAATGCTGATAAGAAAAAAATTAAAAATTCAGTAGTTGCTTATCATGATATTTTATCTTTCCATCACAAGGACGAAAAACAGTTAGACCAGATTATCTTACGAGATTTGACCGAACAATATATTCAATTGCGTTGCCCTAATGCAGTAGTTTTTGCTAAACCGCACTTGCACAATAAAAACCTTCATGTTCATATCCTTATCTCTGGTTCAGATTACAAGAGTAAGACACTAAGTCGTCTATCTGATGCCAAATGGAATAAAGTCCGTAGAGAAATAGAAAAGTATCAAAAAGAACATTATCCTCAGTTAGAAAATAGCTTAGTCTATGAAAATATTGGAAAGAAGAAACGTAAAGGAACATCTAAACGCAAAGAGAATGAGCGGATGATGCGTGAACGTACAAAAAGTACAGGTCAAGCAAATAAAATACTGGATAAAGATTTAATGAAAAAAGCAGTTTTAGATTTTGTTAAAATTGCAGATAGTAAAGAACGTTTCTTTGAACTTGTTAAAGCACATGGAATAGAAACCTATACTCGTAAAATAAAAGGCAAAGAACAACCTTATGGCGTTATTTGTAATGGTCGAAAAATGCGTTTTTCTACTATTGGTATAAAAAAAGAAACATTAGAAGAATTAAATAGAATTAGAGTAGTTGAACCAGTACAAAAAGTTGAAGCAAAATCAGTTACTCCTCCAAAATCAATCAAAAAAACACCTACGGACAACATAGATAATTTTGAAAAAGAACATCAAGATATTTTGAATAAGTATGTAAATTATCGAACAGGTAGACAAATTGAACGTAGAAAAGAACAACTAAGAAAAGCGAGAGAAGAAGGTAAAAATGGACGGAATAGAAGAAGAAGAGGGCGTGATAACTCTCGGGATGATAGAGAAAGGTGAAAATCCATATATTTGTATATACTCAAAACTTCATTTGAAAACAACTCAATACAATCAAAATTATTGACTATGAATAAAATATACTTACCCTTATTCCTATTTAGCCTATGCTTTGCTGCTTGTAATCAAGAAGAAATAGATTATAAACAACCTGATTTATATGATGGAGCTATGCAATCTGTTTCAGATTTTAATTTAGTTGGTAATATCAAAGATATACAGATAGTCAATGTAGATAATCAAACAGACTTATCTGATTTGGAAAGTTTTGATTGGGATAGTCAGCTAGAGAACTCAAATATCGCAAAATTTGATACTAAAGGAAGATTAACTAGCGAATATCTTACAGAAAGGTATGAAGATAAGCGATGGCAACACTGTTTTTATAACAAAGAAGGGCTGCTATATCATTCTAAACTAGGAAAAACGGCAATTAATTACATTTATAATGATAAAAACCAATTAGTAGAAATACAATATGGAACGAATAATCGTGGCGATAAGACAAAAATTATTCATGGTAAACATGATGAAGAAGATGATAATAAAGCAATAAGTTTTATCACTAAAGAGGTTTATTCTTCTGAAAGTTTTACTCCAAGTAGTAGAAAAGTTTATTTATTTGATAAAAAAGGTCAAGTAGTAACAGTAAAAGATGGCAATGACAGAAATTTAATCTCATATCAAGGAAACATGGTTGTTGAT
>CAKZLT010000123.1 GCA_937127195.1 uncultured Saprospiraceae bacterium | reverse complement strand
GCTAAAGTGCTAGAATCAAGAACGGCATTTCCAATAAAATGACCACCGATAATAAGGTTTTCGCCCAAAAAATTAGCTGTTGTAGCAAACTCATTATCTGCACCGCCCAATGATTTGGCAGCCACAAAATCTCCATTCGTTCTATATTTTCCAATGAAAACATCATGGTCATTCGATGCCGTTTGAATGAATTGTTGACCTTCAAAATTGAGAGAATTGATATAATAACCAATTGTATAAACGTTTTGATTGTTGTCCAAAACGACTTTTTGAGGAAAAACATCACCAACGCCACTAAGGTGTTTTATCCAATTATTATTGGTATTTTGAGGAGATATTTTTAATAAAAAAGCATTCAAATCATTAGCACCAGAAGTCAATGAATTACCTCCAAAATTAACTTGCCCGTCAAATTCTCCTAGTATATAGATATTGCCCAAAGAGTCCGTTTGAATATCTCGGAAGCGAGTTTCGGAAGTTTCGCCATAAACAGAAAAATTAATAAAATTTCCACTAGAATCATATTCAGAAAGAAAGGAATTAACCGTTCCATTTCCAGAAATAGCTGTACTATTGGGAATAAGACTTTGGTCAAAATAACCAATAATATAGACTTTATTATCTTTTCCAATCGCTAGGCTTTCAGCCGATTTGATGCCAGCTCCTTTGATCGTTTGCGCCCATTGCACTTGCCCCAACGTATCCCATTTTGCAACATAAAGCGCGCTTCCGCCGCCCGTTCCTACACTTAATGCAATAGTATCAACAAGTATATTATCCCAGAAAAAACCAGTTGTATAAATAAATCCATCTTGATAAACGACTTTAGTACTTTGTTCATCTGAACTACTACCAAAGCTTTGTGTCCAAAGAATTTCGTTTTGTTTGTTTTTTTTAAAAATAAAAATATCATCCTGCCCATTGGAAATCAAAGTATCATTAATTATCATGGTTTGATTAAAAACGCCCGTGATGTATTGATTACTTTCTTCATCAATTGCAATGCTCGTCACGACATCTGTTCCTGTTCCGCCATAGGTTCTAGCATCTAAAAAAACTTGGGAAAAAAGGCTATTAAATCCAATTATAAGAAATGAAATAAGGAATAATAATTTCTTTTTTTGAAAGCGAACATTCGTTAGAAAGCCTGTAAATGAATAGTTTATAAATTGTTTTGAATACAGTATATAGTTTTTCATATTATAAAATTTTCATATTTTTTGATTGAAATGAAAAATGATTTAAAATTTAAACGGTCAAACTCTTCAATATGTTAAGAGTTATTTATATTTATGAAATAAACATTTACTTTTTTTAATATTATTTAGGCTTGTTTGTAAATAACAGGTACATTTTTAGGTTTAGAATAGATTTTAAAAAAAGGAAAATATCAAAAAAAATCTACTTTTCATATAAGTATTTTTTATAAATAAACTTATTGAGGATAACACCGAATTAGAGAAACTTATGAAAGAAAATAGTATTTACGAACCGTTGTTACTAGAAGTTGCTTGGGAAGTCTGCAATAAAGTAGGCGGAATATATACCGTGATTAAATCGAAAGTACCTTATACCATAGAACGTTGGAAAGGTCAATATTGTGCTGTTGGGCCTCAAATTAGTGCCGAAATTCCTGTTGAGTTTCAAGCGAGAACGGGTACAGATTCTCCTTTTGAGAAAGCTGCGGCAATATTAAGGGAAGAAGGTTTAGATGTAAAATTTGGAGATTGGCTGATTCCTGGGAAGCCTAATTTAGTGTTATTTAATATCAATTCGGTATTACCTCGCGTCAAAGAGATTAAGAAA
The DNA here is from genome assembly GCA_937127195.1 of uncultured Saprospiraceae bacterium. Classification (GTDB taxonomy): domain Bacteria; phylum Bacteroidota; class Bacteroidia; order Chitinophagales; family Saprospiraceae; genus CAKZLL01. Next base: position 10,141 of record CAKZLT010000123.1, on the reverse strand, counting down.
GAATATAGTAGAAATCACGAAATGATGTTTCGTGAAGAACCATTAGTTGACCAAGTTGTGGCATTTGGCTATATGACAACGCGATTTTTTGAAGTGTTAGCCAATTCTGGAGTGACTGATAAGTCTATTATTGGGCATTTTCATGAATGGATGGGCGGAATGCCAATTCCCGAAATTAAGCGATTAGATTTAAAGGTTTCGACAATCTTCACGACTCACGCGACTATGCTTGGTCGTTATATCGCAATGAATGATTCTAACTTTTATAAACGCCTACCAACCTATGATTGGATAGAGGAAGCTAGAAAATTCTACATTGAGCCGCAAGTAAGTATCGAACGTTTAGCAGCTAATCAAGCTGATATATTGAGTACGGTAAGTAAAGTGACTGACCAAGAATGCGAATACCTTTTGGGGCGAAAGTCAGATGTTATTTTGCCGAATGGACTCGAAATCAAACGCCATGTCGCTATGCATGAATTCCAGAATTTGCACAAAACCTTTAAGGGCAAAATCAATGAGTTCATCATGGGACATTTCTTTAATAACTATACATTTGACCTAGAAAATACTATGTATTTCTTTACTTCTGGTCGATATGAATTTGTTAATAAAGGATACGATATTACGATAGAAGCATTGGAACGCTTGAATGCGAGAATGAAGAAAGCGAATATTGATAAGACGGTGGTTATGTTTTTTGTGACGCGTCGCCCATTTCATACTATTAATCCTTTGGTGCTAGAATTGCGTACCAAAATGGATGAAATCAAGCGCACAACGGAAGCTATTCAGGAAGAAATTGCTGAGAAATTATTTGAAGCAGCAGCTTATAGTGAAGATGATTTGAGCTTGCCAGACTTGAATCAATTCGTAGATGAATACTGGCAATTCCGTTATAAAAAGACGCTTCAAGCGTGGAAAACGCCTTATTTACCAATCATCGTAACGCATAATTTGAAGAATGACAGCGAGGATGAAATCTTAAAAGCATTTCGTAAATTCAAATTATTCAACCGAGAAGAGGATAAAGTAAAGGTGATTTATCACCCAGATTTTATTGATTCTACTAATCCATTATTCAAGTTGGATTATCCTCAATTCGTTCGTGGAACGCACTTAGGTATCTTCCCGAGTTACTACGAACCGTGGGGATATACGCCTGTTGAATGCTTGGTTAGAGGTATTCCTGCGATTACGAGTGATTTGTCTGGTTTTGGTGATTATGCTAAAAACGAAGTCAAAACGGTTACCGAAAAAGGTATCTATATCGTCAATCGTCGCACGCAATCTTACGAAGAGTCAGTAGAACAATTGGCAGATTATATGTTTGACTTTGTTCAGTTGAATCGTCGTCAGCGTATCGAATTGCGTAATAATGTAGAGAAACATTCTGATGTTTTTGCTTGGAATAATTTAGGCAGACATTACATGGAAGCTTATAGAATGGCTATGGAGAAAATGTAAGCTAATAGAATAGAGATTGAAAGACCGCGCTATGCGCTAAGAGAACAGAGACTCTTTTATTTGTAGTCTTTTAGATTTAATGATAATTTGGGAGAAGTGGACAATTGACAATGCTTTTATGGCGTGAAGTTAATTGTCCATTTTTTTTATTAAAAAAGCCCTTGTTTGGTGTCAAATCGTATCGGTTTTTTTAAATTATAAGTATTAAAAATAGTTTACGGGCAAAACCCCAAAGGGGTGACATATTACAGCATTGGGGCTTGTCCCAATGAATAGATAGGTGTGAATAATGGTTTGTAGCCCTGAATGGGCGATATATTAGACTATTTATGTTTGTTGATTTGTTTGTTTGTTTTGTCGTTGTTATTTCGTTTTACCATTTATGATTGTTTGTTTTATCGTTCATGGTTGTTCATTTTATCATTCATTGGGACAAGCCCCAATGCTGTAATATGTTACCCCTTTGGGGCTTTATTTTTAAAAAAATCAACACAATTTCATTGTAAATTGAAATAATAACATTTTTATGAAAAATATCTATTATTTATTTCTAGGGTTGGTGCTGTTTATGGCGAGCTGTAACTCTTCCGAAGGTCTGCGACTAAAGCAAGGAATGACTATCTCCAAGTCTGTTACTATCGCGCCCAATACTTATATTCTAAATGCAAATCAAGACAAAAATACGCCCGTTTTGACCATAGAAGGCAATGATATAGTGGTTGATTTTAATGGAGCAATATTACAAGGAAATTCCAAAATGGATGAACCTAACACCTTTCAAGGATTAGGGATTTTGGTCAAAGGTGGTGAAAATATTACCATTAAAAACCTAATAGTTAAAGGTTATCAATTTGGTTTAAAAGCTATAAGTGTTGATAGTTTAAAAATAGAAAATGTAGATTTTAGTTATAATTATCGACCAAAAATCAGTGAAGTTTCGATTAAGAAAAATCGTTTTTTTAGTGAGAATAAAGTCAAATTTGAAGAAGAATGGCTCAAATATGGTGCAGCGGTTCACCTTCAAAAATGTAATAACGCGCTAGTCAAATCGCTAACCATAACCGAAGGCATGAATGGTTTGATGCTAGAAGGATGTAATAACGGACTTTTTTATAATAATACCATTCAATTCAATAGCGGTGTAGGAATTGGCTTATATCGCTCTAATCTGAATCGGATTGCTTACAATAAGTTAGATTGGAATATTCATAAAATGGCTTTTGAGCGCGGAGAAGAGGGGCATCATTCTGCTGGAATTTTGTTGCATGAACTTTCTAATGAAAATACAATTGCCTATAATTCAGCGACACATTGCGGTTATGGTCTTTCGATTACGGCTGGCGCATTCACCGAAAATAGCGGAGAAGGTGGTTGTAATGACAATACTATTTTTAGAAATGACTTTTCTTATTCGCCTTTTTCGGGTATAAAAATGACGTTGAGTCACAACCGTATTTATGATAATAGTATGGTTGAATGCGGAATCGGCATCGAAGGACGATATAGTTACAAAACCGAAGTGATTGGAAATATCGTTCAAGATTGCGCCGTCGGAATTGACATTCAGAACGGTCAAGACAACACTATTCGGAATAATGATATGTATGAAAATGAAGTTGGAATTCGCCTTTGGGAACAAAACGACCGACCAAATCATTGGGGTTTTAGTTTGAAAAAAGATATTTCGAGCCGACATTATGCCATTGACCACAATGCTTTTAATAAAAATAAGATACCTTTTCAAATCTCTAATTCGGAAGATATTTATATAGTAGCGAATGATTTATATGATTTTGAAACCTTGCTAGAAGAAGCCGCTCCGAATAAAAATCTACTTCAAAAGAACAACAATCTAAGCCTCGAAAAAGTAGAAGTAAAAGCAAGTACTGCTGTTTTTGTTTACGCACTAGAACCAATTCCAGACGCTCAAAATGCCATGCTGCCAGGTAGTCAACTCAAAGGGCAACAGTATATTTTAATCAACGAATGGGGCGTTTATAGCTTCAAATATCCTGTGATGTGGCTCAGAACGAAGGAAGATAATCGTTATGTTTTTGCATTGTTTGCACCACAAGGAAATTGGAAACTCACCAACGCGGAAGGCATTGACCGCATTAGTCTCAAGACAGGAACATTTCCCGCTACGGTTGTTGTTAATCGTACTGAAAACACTGATTTAATGAAAGTTGAATTGGCGTTTATTGGAAATGAAGTAACCACGCAGTTTGGTGAGAAAGTTAAGAAAGGTGGTGATTATTCGTTTGGTTATTAAAGTGTTAGTTGGTTATTGATTGAGTTTGGAAAGTCATTTGCTCGCTGGAAACTGTGAGTAGTTTTGAAATGGTGAATGTAAGTGCGAGCAGGGTGAATAATATATAGTCCCTAATATTCTTTTGAATAAACCTTTTTTTTTAAATTACAACTTCTTACTAAGGAGTTGTTGAATGAAAAGTCAATTTCTTACAAAAAAAGAAAAAGGAGAAAGCCGAAAATCCAAATTAAAGAGTAGGTAAACAATTAATATTACAACAGTGAAATATTTTAAACTTCTGATTTTATGCTTATGTTTATTTACAGTTTCGATTTTGACACCTTCTTGTCAAGAAGACCCTTGTGATGAAAGTTGCCAAAACGGTTCTGCTTGTATAGAAGGGGATTGCCTTTGTCTTGACGGGACAAGTGGGGCGGAGTGTGCAACAGTATGGAGAGATAAAATAGTAGGCACACATAGTGCTAGTGGAACATGCAGTATAAATGGTGCTGGTACTTATGATATAATGATTTCAAAGGGAACAAGTACAGATGGAGTCGATATTATTGAAATAAGCGACTTTTACTATGGAAATGTTGTAACGGCAAAAATGATAGACGAAAATTCTTTTTCATTCATTTCGACTACAAGTTCTAGTGGTATTAAGGTAACTTCGGCTTCTGGAACTATTAATGGTAGTACGGTTACAATGGAATTCATGGGTACAGATGGTGCATCTGTTGATAATTGTGATCTTACTTTTACAATTTAAATGCTATATGTGTTAATATTCCTGCTCGCGCCTACCAGCACAATTAGTGTTGAAAAAACAAGTTACTCGTTAACAACCTAATTTTGAATAAGAAATATAGGCGCGAGCAAAACAAGCTATTTTAATTCCCTATATATTATGTATTTTCTCTTTTCATTATTATCAATTTGGACATGCAGACCTTGTGCATCGAGTGCTATTATTGCCTTATTAAGGAAAAGTCCCCATCTAGAATTTGTAAAATAAGCATAGTAATTAGTCGGTTCTCTTATTTGTAATACCAGTTTATTCTTTTTTTTGTAAAAAAAAATGGTATTAGTCTCTAATTTCATAAAACCATTAATAGCAAATTTAAGCGTATTTACCTTTCTTAAATTACAATTACAAGAAAAAGTATTCAAACTAGAGTTAAATTCAATAATGCTATCATTCAACTCCAGCGTTAATGACAAATCTATATTTTTTTCCCAAGAAAAATCTTCTAAAGATAATGAAAGGCTATCTTTTTGCCCTAAAAATGTAGAGTCAATTATATCAAGTTTTAATGTATTGGGTTGAAATTCACTATTTAGTATGATGGTATCTCCTTTAAAATAATATTTGCCTGCTCCTTCAAAGCTCATTAAGCCTTCTTTTACAAAAAAATTAAAACCACCTTTTGAAGTAAAACTTATTTCTCTATAGCTTTTATTGGTTTTATTGGTTTTATAAAAAAATGCTTTATCGTAATAACTACCCTTCTGACCTAAAAGTATTATTGGAGTAAAACAAATGAGATTTATTATAATGAATATTTTATTCTTTAGCATAGAAAAATGGATTATAGTAAATTAAATATTTCTTTGCTTTCCCTTACATACACGGTCTTTCTTAAAAAAAGAACAACTAACACCCTCTCACTCCAACACCAGCGCAATTCGCTCCACAGCTTCCAACAACCTATCCAAATGCACTTCCGTTGTATGTTGATTAATAATCGTAATTCTCAAAAAAGCACGACCTTTGACAACCGTTTGTACCATATAAAACTCACCTTCTTCCTGTAAAGTTTTTCTAATAGCATAGTTCAGTTGATTGATTTCTTTGTCTGATTTTGGTAAAAACCTAAAGCAAACAATATTACAATCTGGTAGAGTAGCCAACTCAAATTGAGGGTGAGCAATTATTTTTTGAGCAAAATACTGCCCCAAATCATACATTCTCGTAATGTAATTTTCTAGATAATCGCCACCATAATATTTCAATAAAGTATAAGCGCGTACGCTCATCATAGGGCGCGTACATTCAAGCGTTCGGTTCGCGCCTTGATACCATTCTTGGGTTTGTTCTAGTAAATAATCCGCTTTTTGTGAAAAGGCTTCGGCTGATGTTTGCCCATTTTTAAATAAAACAATCGTTGTTAAAGCAGGTGTCAAAAGCATTTTATGAAAGTCCATCACAATCGAGTCGGCTCTTTCTGCGCCTTTGAGTAACGATTTGTATTTTTTTGATAAAATGGCTGGTGCACCATGCGCGCCATCAACGTGAAACCACAAATTATTCGCTTCGCAAAAGTCCGCCATCACTTCCAAATTATCATAAGTTCCCGTAGAAGTAGAGCAACCATTTCCGACTACGGCAATGACCTTTTTGCCCGCTTGCTTTGCTTTTTGATATAAAATATCTAACTGTTCGGGAATGATTTTGAGTTGGCTATCCGTTGGGATTTTAATCACGCCATCAGCACCAAATCCCATTGATTGAGTGGCGCGACTGACACAATAATGTGCTTCTTCGGACACCATAACCGCCAAATCACCTAGATTGCCTTCCGTCCAAGCGTCATAACCAGCCTTTGCTTGTCGGGCTGCGAGAAGTGCCGTTAGGTTACCAATTGAACCACCTGACACAAAAATACCATTCGCCGATTTACCAAATTCGAATTGCTTGATGAAGTAATCAGCAACAATTTTTTCCATAGCCAAACCTGCTGCGCCCATTTCATAGATGGCAATACTGTTATTCAAAGAAGTCAAAAGGGCATTCACTAAAGTATGAATAGGTAAAGGTGCAGCGACTTGATGACCAATAAAATTTGGATGATTAACTTGAATGGAGTTTTTTAGAATATCTTCAAAATATTCCGTTACATCATTGGGCGTTTTTTGAAAATCAGCTTGCCAATGTTCCAGCATTTCGGCAGGCGTTCGCTCCACAGTTACTGGAAAATCACTTTTTTCAATATTTTTATAATAATCACTCAATAAGTCGATGAGTTCGTGTCCTTTCTGTTGAAAATTTAAAAAATCGGGTTTCATTTTTATAAAATAAAATCACTAAGAATGGTTAGTTTATTCTTAGTGTTTGAGTTAGAAATTGGTGTTATGTAAAAGTGCTTTTATTCATTCGAAGCTCATTACTTTCCAACCACGAATTTATCTCGAATAATACCATTTTCAGTCTGCACCACTAAGATATAAATACCAGCAGCTAGACCATTAGTCGTAACAGGATATTCATTTTGACCAACTGAAAAATTAGTATTTGATTGTCGAACAATTTGACCATTTGAACTAACAATCAAAATATTAGCATCTAACGATTCTGTTAATCTGATTTCAAAGTTCATTGGTTGTCCACTAGCGATAAGATTTGGATACAAGCGGTAGTTTTCAACGCCTTTTATATCATTAACCGAAGTCAAATCCGATGTTGTAAAGTCCTGAGAAGGCGAAGTTGCCGCACAAGTATAGCCTTTATTGAAAGGTCTGACGCGCCAATAGTATTTTCGGTTGAGGTCAAAGTTGGTAACCGTAACTAAGGTATCCGTCGTAGTAACTTCCGCATGCAAAAATGAAAAAGTAGGTACAAAACTGACTTGTAACACATAATGAGTTGCCTTATCCACTTCATTCCAAACGAAATCAACGGCACTAAAATCAACAACCTCGGCAGGCGTTGGGTAAAGTTGAGCTATATTTTGAGTAATGGTATCAATTTGCATTCCTTGATTAGATAGATAACTAGCTTTTTCGGTGAGCAGATTAGCACGCATCGCACTGATTTGACCTGCTGTGAATTTTGCGCCACAAGCATCTTGAGCATAAGTCATAATATTGGTCGCATCTGAACGAAAATCAACACCATTGAAGTCCTTTTGCAAAATATTACTTTCGCCAGCACTATTACACGACCAACCTCCAGAACTCAAATAATCAGGAGATGTATCACAGATTCTATCTGCCGCAATCAAGCAATTAGAACCATCAACTAACTCGGTATAAGTCGTATCTATAATAGTCGTATCGGTAGAGTTGTAATAAATCTTTTTGAAAGAAGTATAATTATAAGAAACCGTTGCAGGCGTAGCCGTAGAATAACTATATGAATTGCCTTCCCAACCCAAAAACGGATGCTGAACGGATAAGTTATGACCAATTTCGTGCGCCCAAGTATGACGAGCAAGGCTCACAGCTCCTTTGCTCAACGCAATCGCACTAGCAGAAGGCAAGTTGTATCCAGCATTTCCAGCAGGGTTACCTAGAATGTAAGAATTAATGGTATTGGGAATATTTTTTTGCATCATCATATTATAACCATCAACATTATTGGTATGATTATACCAAGCTGTACTGTCAATGTATCTAATATCACCTTCTATATAGTAGTGCATTGCCGCATCACTTCCCGAAAAATCATTATTAAGACCACAAACGCCATCCAAAACTTTCATCATTGAGATGTAATCATTTCCATTGTCATCCCCTAAAATGTGCAAAGTTAAAGGAACGTAGAGCATAGTATCTGCCCCAGTTCTATAAGCTGCTCGATTACGGGAGTAGTCTTTGAACCACTCTGTGTGATGCGAAGGCGTTCCGCAAGGATGTAAATGCTGTTGCCCAAAAGAAAGGTTAGGTAACATTAAGGTCGCTAAAAAGATAATAAAGTAATTTTTTTTCATCTGTTATTTTTTTAGAAAAGAAACAATGTTTGTTAGTTGTTTGGTTTTATTTTTAAAATTAGAATAAAAATAAAATAATCTCTTGTATGTAAAGGGTAGCTAGTTGATAAAATCAGTTTTTTTCTATTATTTTGCCTAATCCCTTATATCAAACTTCAATCAAACCTTATAGGTTTTAAAAACCTATAAGGTTTAGAAAATCGATAAAAAAGTACTAATGACCAACTCAAATCATATAGAACCGTATTTTTGTATTAATTGGGCAGAACAATTATAAATCATAGAGTAATTTTTTTTAACATTTAAAAATGACTAACGAAAGCACCTATAAGCAGGTCTCTTTTCCCTTTTTTAAAAAAAATAAAACAATGATAACAGCAGCGCAAGCCACCGAAATAGTTCTAAATAATTTGATGTCATTAGAAGTAGAAACTATTCCTTTTGAGGAAGCGGTTGGTCGAATTTTGGCAGAAAATTTAATAGCTGACAATGACTTTCCGCCATTCGATAGAGTGATGCGCGACGGAATAGCTTTCAAGTATTCTGATTTTGAAAATGGAGTTCGACGCTTCAAAGTACAAGGTTTGCAAGCCGCAGGTAGCGCGCCGTTGACACTTGAAGGAACGGGTAATTGTGTTGAAATAATGACAGGTGCGGTACTTTCAACAGATGCAGATATCGTTGTGATGTATGAAGAAATTACTATTAAAAATGGTTTTGCGACGGTTAATTTGAATGCAGTGAAGCATTTTCAGAATATTCACCCGCAAGGTTCTGATAAAGCAAAAGGAACGCTTTTGGTAGCTAAGGGCGCGTGGATTTCGCCTGCTGAATTGGGTGTTGCGGCTTCGATAGGCAAGACTCATTTGAAGGTTTTGAAAACACCCAAAGTAGCAATTGTATCAACTGGCGATGAATTAGTACCTGTTAATGAAACTCCTTTGCCTTATCAAATTCGACGTTCTAATGTATTTACACTTGCGCCACTTTTGCGAAATTATAAGATTGAACCAACGCTTTTTCACTTGTTAGATAACCGAGAAGCCGTAACGGCGAGCATCAAAAAACTGATTGAAGAATTTGATGTCGTTTGTTTGAGTGGCGGAGTATCGAAAGGAAAACTAGATTTTGTACCTGATGCACTAGAATCTTGCGGTGTCGAAAAGCTATTTTATAAAGTCAAACAACGTCCTGGAAAGCCATTTTGGTTTGGAAAAACCCCGAATGGAACAACAATTTTCGCACTTCCAGGTAATCCTATTTCTTCGTTTATGTGTACCAATCGATATTTGATTCCGTGGTTGAGAGCGAGTTTAGGATTGGAAGCACTTAGTTTGCCTTATGCTGAATTGACGGATGATTTTTCTTTTAAAAAGGATTTGCAATATTTCTTACAAGTCAAAACGAGTTACGGGACTAATGGTAAATTATATGTTACACCAGAGGTTGGGAATGGTTCGGGAGATTTAGTAAATTTGGTTGACGCTGATGGTTTTTTGGAGTTGCCAAGTGATAAAAATGAATTTAAAAAAGGCGAATGTTATCGGTTTATTAGTTATCGATAATTTTTTAGCATCCGTTTTTTTGGTGTGAAAAAAAATATGCATATATTACTAACTGATGTTACGCAGAATTGATTAGATATTAAAATTGTCTTTTTCTTAAATTTTTAAGGTGGTGAAAATTGCGCATTTTTTCTTTTGCACCGAAA
>CAKZLT010000122.1 GCA_937127195.1 uncultured Saprospiraceae bacterium | reverse complement strand
TTAGAAAAACCAGGAATTTCTTTTCTTATATGTTCTGAGTTTATATTTAATTAAACTACATGTTTTATATCGTAATTTAGCTTTTTTATAATGAAAACCTATTACCTACCTTCTTTATTAAAAGCATCTAACAGGTCTTACAAAAGTAAAAATAAAAAGTCACAATATTAATTTATTTGTGTTTTTATAATCCATATTTATCAATTAAATAAACCAGTGACGTAATTGCTGCTACTCCTAGCTGTAATTCTCTCTTATTAACGGCATCCCAAACATCAATAGGTGTATGATGATAATCGAAATATCTCTGAGAGTCTGGATTTAAACCAAAAAGTAATCCTCCTTGAGATTTTAAAGGAGAAACGTCTGCACCAGAACCACCTTTTTCTAATTCCAAGCCATAAGGACGTAATAGAGGTAACCATTTGATGACCTTTTTGGATTTAATCGGGAATACGTCAGGTTTGGCTTGCATCGTAAACCCTCTAGGCGAAAAGCCACCTCTATCAGACTCAATAGCAGTCAAATGATATTCATTTTTTTCATTAGAAACTCTAGCATATTCTTTCGCACCAGCTAATCCGTTTTCTTCATTCATAAACATCACAACCCTAATTGTTCGCTTAGGTTGATAATTCAAGCGTTTCAATACCTGATAAACATCCATTGAATGAGCGCAACCTGCACCGTCATCATGCGCGCCTGTTGCTACATCCCATGAGTCCAAGTGTCCGCCAATAAGGATGATTTCGTTAGGAAATTCGCTCCCTTTGATTTCGCCGATGACATTATAAGAAGGCTCAGGTTTTAGCATTTGGCAATTAGTACGAAAAAACAAATCAACCTCTTTATCATTTTCAATAATATCACTCAACAAATCCGCATCCATTGTACTCACAGCCACCACCGGAATAGGTTCAACACCTTCATTCAATTGATTATATACCGTTGAGCCAGTATGCGGAATATCATCCGTTCGGAGTGTCAGAGAGCGCACAATTGCACCGATTGCACCATAGTTAGCCGCTACGGCAGCTCCATGTACTCGCTGATCCGCTGCACCGCCATAAGCATTGAAGGTCTTGACTTGAGTGGCATCCATTGGACGATTATAAAACACAATTTTTCCCGAAACCCCTTCTTTTCCTAAATCCATCACCTCTTGTAAGCTTTTGACTTCTATCACAGGCGCAGTAATACCATAATCGCTTGTTCCCACAGAGTTTCCTAATGCTAAAACATCCAATTCGACCGTTCCCATTGATTTAGAATTCACGACTCTTGCCTGTTCTTTATTTCCTCGTACCCAATGTGGAACGATACAGGGCTGCAAGGTTACATCCATTCCCATCGTGTCCATCATCTGACGAGTGTATTCTACTGCAGAAGCAGCCTGAGGCGAACCCGATAATCTTCCTCCGATCTGGTTTGTCATGTAGTTTAGCCAATCATAAGCCCTTCCTTTTAGCAAGGCTGCGTCATATATTTCTCTTATAAATAAAGCATCTTCATCAGAGTTACTAGTTGTGTTTTCTTGTGAAAAAGCCGTTACTGTAAATAACAAAAGAGAAAAGGCAAGGAGTAATTTTTTCATCTTAGTTCATTTTTTTTAAAAAAGTCCGTTCAAATAGCCCATTTTGCTGCTATATCAAAATTTTACATAAAAATAACAATTAATATAGTCTCATATTAATTTGATAAGTCATCTATCTATCAAAATTATATATTTTAAGAAATTATAAAAGTTAATGATAATTTGTATTTCAAGCTAAGTATAGCTTAAGACTTAATACCCGAAAATTTGAGGACTGGATTTCTGTTGATTTTTATAGTAGCTTTGTAATAGCTCATGGATAAAATAGTAACGTTAGTAAAAAACGCGCGAATTTAAGAAACTTTTTGCACTTTTTATCCGTTTAATAAGTATCATTTATACAAAAAACAAAAGAACTTTATAATCATTTGATTATACAAAAATTCATAGATTCATAATTTGGTTTTATTTGGTTAGGGCTGAGGTAGCGTCAAAAAGACGTTGCCTCTTTTTTGTTTAAGGTTTAGTTTTTTCAAAAAAAACAAATAATTTGTTTATTAAAATAATTTGTTTTAAATTTACATCATTACTATAAGAGGCTAATACAAAAGATATGATAAGAAAATAACTAACAACTAAGTCAAATTATGTCAGAAAGGAGATGATGATACTACTCACTCAAAGTTTTTTTGCCTAACATATAAAGTATTGAGTCAGAAGAAATATCTCTCATTGTATTGAAACAATTAAGGAAAGAGAAAAGAATTTAGAGACGCATTCAGTCAAGTTCCTTAATTTTAAGGACTTGACTTTTTTGTATTTAATCTGGATTTTCTGCACCTGTTTTCATTAATTCCACCATTTCATTATACAAGTCAGTAACCATCTGAGTAGAAGTCTGAACAAATACATCAAATTGGTGTAGAAAAATTTGAATAAAAGGAAGTGTTCTAGATACTTTTCTATTTTTGGTAAGCGGGTCAAGGTTTTGGAGTTCTTGCTCGGTTAGGACTTCTATAATATTCGCTTTTTGAAGAAACCAAATCACACCACTGTATAGAAATAACCCAAAAACCGCAATCAAAATGCCTCCTGCGACATGATTGAACGCGCCTAAGTTTCCAGAATTAAAAAAGGCTTCTCCTATTTGTCCCAATAATCGAAGCACCACCATTGATAGAATGAAAGTCAATACAAATGCCAAAATAGGCATCATCATACTATCCATTCTGAAAAAATCTCTCAGAAAATCAAGCATATTAGGCGTGTATTGAACGGTCAATAAAAAGCCTAAGAATACCGAAAAAGTTGTCAAAACCATTTGAATGACTCCTTTTCGATAGCCTAGCATAAAACCATAAGCTCCAACCGCAAAGAATAAAATATCAATAACCATTTCCTAAAATGAATTGAGTACTACCGCCGAATTCATTCGACAATTAATCATCTTTAATCAAAAACTAAGATACTAAATTAATCGAAAGCTGGTTGATTTTTACGACGAACAGCTTTCAAAACACCAAAAGCCAAGCATTTATCTAGTATAAATGCTTGGCTTTTATGATTACAGCGCGCAATTTTTTTCAAAAAAAAATTACAGGCTTTGCCTGATACGACTAACCGAAATACTATGATGAGAGGTCGAAAAAGTAGGCTTGCCATTCTTGAATACAATCACTTGAGGAGATTGATGAATAACACCAAAGCGGTTCGCTACTTCGTTGCTAATTGGACGAAATGCTAACAAATCTAAGTAATAAAACTTCAATTCACTCGGCTCAAAATCCCAATCACCCTCCAAACGATGCTTGATACTGTGACTAATGCCACAACTTGTACTATGCTTAAAAATAGCCACGGGTTGTTTTTTGGACTCTTCTATAATGGTATCAAGTTGCTCTTCTTCATTGAGTTCGTGCCAATGAGCAGGAGTATCTTTCATACTCGGCGAGATAAATCTATCTAAAAATCCCATAGTTCTTTTCTTTTTTATTTTTAAAAATGAATCTAATGTAAAACGTAAACTTTAGCAAAAGGTTGATAAGCCCTTCGTTTTCAAATCAAAAGTAATCAAACTATCAAAATTCGGACAAATCAACCTAATTCATATTTATAAACCTCGATTATAAGTAGCGCGACGAGCTTCGTCGCCAAACCAATAAAAGCAATTTTAAGTATATGAGCAGAAGTAATGTCGTAATTCTGCTCACGTACTTAATTATTTTACACTTCTACTTCTTTCCTAACACAAATTTCCTTTGCTAATGTAATTGGCAATTCAATTGTCTTAGTGTTTTGCCTTAGTTTGAGTTGATTATTTTTGAAAGAAATCACTCGAATCTCTGTATTAGGCAACAATCCGAATTGCCACAACTGAGCAGAAGCATACTCACTCGGTTGTTTTTCATCAATGATAGCCGTTTGATTTTGACCGATTTGATTGAGTTTTAGATTTTTCGAAATGTGCTTTCGAGGAATGGGCGAACCATGTGGGTCAACCGTTGGGTAGCCCAAATGATGCTCCATTTCATCAATCAATTCATCTGTCAAAATATGCTCATAGCGTTCGGCATCTTCATGGATTTGTTCGTCAGTCAACCCAACGGTTTCCACCAAATAGGTTTCCCAAAGTCGGTGCGCTCTAACCAATTTGGAGGCTTGTTTAATACCTTTACCTGTAACTACAATCGTTGGAAGATGCAAATTGACTAAGCCTTTTTTACTTAATTTTTTTAGGTAACTCTTAGTTTTCAATTCCGAAAAACTTAACCGTTGACTTAGTTTTTTTAAACTCAACTCTTTTCGTTCTTGATACTTGAAAGCCTGCTTTAAAGTATCTTCTAGCTCTACCTTTTGTCTGATTTGGCGTTTGTTGCGCATTTTAAAAACTAAACCACGCTGAGGCGCAAAGAAAACCGCCAATAAATAAAAACCTGTTGCAGTAACCGCCATCGCTGGACCAGGTGTTGTTTCGAGTAGAATCGCTAAAATTAACCCTAAAATCGCAGAAAATAAACCAATCAACCCAGCAATAAAAATAACTCTTTGTAGCTTATCCGTGAGTAGAAGCGCGGTTGCCGCAGGTGTGATCAGCATAGCAACAACCAGAATAACGCCAACCGTTTTGAGGGAAGCTACCACTGCAAAAGATAACAAGAGCATCAAATAATAATGTACCGTTTGGACGGAAATACCCATTGTTTCGGCAATGACTGATTGAAAAGTAGTTGCAAATAAGTAGCGATAAAAGACAATGACACTCACCAAAACATAAACGGTAACGAATGCTGTCAAATACAAATCCTCATTAGAAACCCCCAAAACATTACCAAACAGGAAGTCTTTCAAATCCAAATGAACGCCATCATCTCGGCTAATCTGAGAGATTTTCATTACGCCAATTGAGAACATTGCAGTAAAAACAATTCCAATGGCTGCATCATTTTTGGTTTTGACATTCTGCTGAATCCAAGTAATAATCACAGCGGCAATCAAGCCTGCAATCACTGCCCCCGCAAAAAAGCCAATCAAACTATATCCTGCCACGACAAACCCAAACACAACTCCAGGCAAAATCGCATGAGATAGCGCGTCGCCAATCAGCGACATATTTCTCAATACAATAAAAACACCCAAAACGCCGCACATGACTCCGACCATTGAGGACGCAATCAAGGCGCGAATCGCCCATTCATATTGTAATATTTCTATAATTTCCATTTTTTTATAATTGTAAGCATCGGATGCCTTGAAGGCGTCCGATACTTTTATTTTCATTCAAACTAAAGTTCTTCTGTCTTATGTAAAATCGTCAACTGACCACCAAAAGCTTTAGATATATTTTCATCAACGAAAGTGGTTTCTACATCGCCACAAGCAATCAAACGTTGATTGATCATAATCACTTTATCAAAATACTCCTGAACGGTCGATAGGTCGTGATGAATCACCAAAATGGTTTTGCCTTCAGCAGTTAACTGCTTGAGCATTGTGATGATTTTCTCTTCAGTCGTTACGTCAATTCCTACAAATGGCTCATCTAACAGAAAAATCTCCGCCTCTTGACACAAGGCACGCGCCAAAAAGACGCGCTGCTGCTGTCCGCCAGAAAGCTCTCCGATTTGTCTATCTTTGAGATGTTCGATGCCCATATCTTGTAATGATTGCATCGCCATTGCCTTATCTTCTTGATTCAATCGCTGAAAAATTCCCTTGTGCGGATAGCGTCCCATGAGTACTACATCAAAGACCGTAGCAGGAAATTGCCAATCAATATCACTCTTCTGAGGCACATAAACGACTTCCTTTCGATGCTTTTTGATTTTGTCTCCTTTCACAGAAACTTTACCAACATTAATAGGTAACAATCCCAAGATGGCTTTGAATAAAGTTGATTTACCAGCTCCATTTGGGCCAATAATCCCATATAGCTTTCCTTCTTCTATCTCTAGATATATATTTCGCAAGACCATTTTTCGGTCATAAGAAACCGAAACGCCTTTTACTTCTATTAGTTTTTTCATACTTATAATGACTTGACGATAGAATGAGTAAATGAAATAGACTACCGTTAGTTGTCGCCTCAGCGGTAGCATTCAACACCTCTGACGGCAAAGGTAGGTTCATCATTTTGGATTTACCATTAATTAATTACTCATTTTTTTGAACATAAAACCTGCTCCTCCAATCAAAAGCACAGCGATAATGGTAATAAAGACCCAATTAGTAGGACTTGAATTATCCTTAGAAGCTGTTTCTTCTGATGCTTCATTTGTAATTCCGCGAAGTGCATTCGCAATGCTTTGAGTATTTGTAACGAGCATACCAATATAAGTTCCACCTTTACTTTCAGGCTCTCCGAGCGAATCAGCGTATAACTTACCACCGATTTTGACTTTGGTATCTTTGGCAATTTGCTTAATGGTCTGCGGATTAATCGTACTTTCTATAAAAATAGCAGGAACACCACTTTTTTTGATGACCGAATAGAGGCGATTAATATCAGAAGTTTGCGCTTCGGCATCAGTCGAAGTACCTAAAATTGACTCCAACTTCAAACCGTATTTTCTACCATAATATTGAAAAGCATCGTGAGAAGTAATCAAAACCCGTCTTTCAATAGGAATACTATCAATCAAGTTTTTGATAAAAACTTCCGCTTCGATGAGCTTTTCTTTATACTTTTCAAAATTGGCTTGATAGTATTCAGCGTTATTTTCATCCAATTCGACCAAAGCATTTTTGATATTTTCAGCATAAATAATCCCATTTTCGGCATCCATCCACGCGTGCGGGTCAGGCGAATTGGCATAAGTGCTACTCTGAATCGACTCAATACCTTCCGTTACGGTAATCCTTGTGGCTTTTGTTCCAGAATTTTCTATAAATTCATTGAGCCAACCTTCAAGCGTTAATCCATTTTTTAGAATTAAGTTTGCTTTAGAAATAACGATTGCATCTTGCGGAATCGGCTCGTATAAATGCGGGTCGCCTCCAACGGGAACAAGACTCGTAATCGTGATTTTATCACCAGCAATCTGCTGTGTAATATCTGCAATAATCGTAGTAGTAACCACCACGTTAGGTTTATCAACAGCCCAAATTGATAGGGTCAATACCGAAAAAAAGAAAACTATTATATATTTTTTCATATTATTATTTTTGAATGGTAAATGATGAATGCAAAATGTTGAATGGCTACCGCTATTAATTCCTCAAAACAGCCGCAGCCATTCATCATTCATCATTCATCATTTCTCATTCATCATTTCTCATTCATCATTTCTAACTTGCTTTTATATAAAGATTTTGAGCAACTTTATTAGAAATAATTTGCTCCGTTCTTCCCTTGATGCGAATGCGAATAGAACCATCGTATTCAATTTTTTCGAGTATTTCGATTGGCGTTCCGAGTGTTAATTCTAATCGATCGAGGTATTGCAAAAATTGGGTAGAATGTTCATCTACGCCTACAATATTGCCTTTTTGACCTTTGAATTCTGATAGTAAGACCTGCTTGCGGAAAGTAAAATTTCCATTTTCGTCAGGAATTGGGTCGCCGTGTGGATCAAATTTTGGAAACCCCAAAAATTCATCTAATCGCATTGCCAATTCATCCGATTTGATGTGTTCCAACTCTTCAGCAATCGGGTGAATTTCGTCCCAAGAAAAATTTAATTTATCTACCAAAAAAACTTCCCAAAGTCGATGCTTACGGATGAGTCCTGTGGCTATCTTTTTGCCACCTTCTTTTAGCGTAACGCCTTTCCATTTTTCATAACTGACTAACTCCTTTTCTGCAAGTCTTTTAATCATGTCAGAAACCGATGCCGCCGATGTTTTCATTTCGGTCGCAATTGCGTTTGTACTCGCGGGTGCATTTTCCTTTTCTGATATTTTAAAAATCGCTTTGAGGTAATTTTCCTCTGTACTCGAAACCATTTTATCTTTTTTTATTACTATTCAGAACCGAAAGGCGAGACCGCCCTAAAGGGCTGTGAAAAGCGAGATAAAGCGTAAAATACTTAAAAATCGCTACAACGCCTGCCTAACCTGTCTGCAACAGGCAAGCAGGTCTCGCTTCTGAATAGTTATCTTTTTTTATATAAAAACGGAACTTTAAAGCCGCTTTGTATTTTAATCAACTATTACAAAAATAGTATTTTTAGATTAATCTAAAAATATATTTCGACTATTTTTAAATAAAAATAAATTATATTGATTTTATAAAATGATTCTCATTACTAATGTTTTACAATAATTTTGTGGTAACCTACATTAGAATATTAACCAAACCTTTTAAGCAAAGAATGAAAATGAAAATGAACGAACGAAAAAAACAATACTATATAGCATACATTTTACTCATTGTTCCTTGCTTATTATTTTCAAAAAATAATAAATACAGAGCAATATGGAATGATGACCCCGCAACTACAATGACCATCGGATGGAATCAATATTCGGGTGCTGGTGCGGTTGTGTATTATGGTATTAAAAATCATGGTCAGAACGTTAGTGCGTATTCTTACTCTAAAAAAGTAGATAGAAAGGAGCAATTCAGAGACATGAATAATGAATTTGCACGCCTAAAAAATTTAAAACCCGATACGAAATATTACTTTTTCATTAAAGATAGCGAAAGTAAAAGCAAAGTCTTTTGGTTTAGAACTGCACCGAATACATCAGACAAACGTCTTTCAATTATTGCTGGTGGCGACTCGCGAAACCATAGAGAAGGTAGGCAGAATGCCAATAGATTGGTCGCTAAGTTGCGCCCACATTGTGTGATGTTTGGTGGAGATATGACTTCTAATGATAACTCTAGGCAATGGAAAGAATGGCTCAATGATTGGCAATTGACGATTACGAGCGATAATCAATTGATACCGATTATACCAGCAAGAGGCAATCACGAATACTCGAATGGGACGATTATGAAAATTTTTGATGCTCCGAATGCCAATGTTTATTATGGTTTGACGATTGGTGGTAACTTGCTTCGAGCTTATACCCTCAATTCGTTGATTGCGCCAGGAGGGAATCAAAGTAAATGGCTCGAATTGGATTTGAAAATTAATAAAAATGCAATTTGGAAGATGGCGCAATATCATCATCCGATTAGGCCGCATACGAGTAGGAAGTCTGAAAAACAAAAACAATATAGTAATTGGGCTAATTTATTTTATAAATATCAGGTTCAATTGGTTGTGGAGTGCGATGCACACGTTTGCAAAACAACCTATCCAATACGTCCTTCTTATGAAAAAGGACATGTAGAAGGCTTCATTCGAGATGATAAAAAGGGAACGGTTTATGTTGGTGAAGGCTGCTGGGGTGCGCCTTTGAGGCCCAACAATGATGATAAAAATTGGACCCGATCAAGTGGTAGTTTTAATCAAATTAAGTGGATTTGGGTAGATAAAGAGAAAATCGAAATTCGGACAGTTAAGACCAATAATGCCAAAATGGTAAGGGCTTTATCTATGGCTAATATTTTTAAAGTGCCTAAAAATATAAATCTTTGGAAACCCAAAACGGGGTCTGTGGTGCGTATTTTTAAAAAAAAGAAACCCAAGAGAAAGCAAGAAATAGTAAAAAAACCAATAAAACAAAAGCAAAAAACCAATAAAGCTAAGGAAAGAAAAATATCTAAAGCTTATACTAAAAGGAAGAATAAGTTTGTTTTGGGAGATTTTAAAGTTAAAACAACTACGGAAAATATTGAAGTTAAGTGGTTGATAAATAGCTGTCCAAATGGTGTTGTATGTGAGGTACAGCGTTCTGGAAGTAGGCAAAAACATCATTTTAAGACATTTGCAACTATTAATTTGAAAGGTTCAAAAGGGTTGGCTAGCTATGAGTTGGAAGATGATAATCGTGGTGTTGGTGGGAAACCATTTGTTTATTATCGGTTAAAAAATAAATTGCCTAATGGAAAAATCAACTATTCAAAAATTCAAGTTACTTTGACTAAACCGTGGACGAGTCACGAAAAAATAACAACGGCGGGGGCTACTTCGATTTATTTGGAATACACCCTAACAGATATTTCTGATATTACTATTAATGTATTTAATGAAAAAGGCGGATTAACCGACCAAAAGAATTACCCTAATCAAGTAATGGGAAGTCACATTAGAACATTAACTAAGGCTTCTTATAAAAGAGGAAAGTATTTGGTAGAGATTAGGGGAAGTACGGGTTTTTTGAAGTATCTATGGTTTGAGCAAAAGTAAAACGCTGATGAAATTGTTGGTCATTAATAGACTATTTCAAAAGTTTTAATATTTCGTAGCGCGACGAGGTTCGTAAAGCTACAGTAGCTTTTTAAATTGTAAACCAATTGTTGTTACAGTGTACTAAACGCCTAATAACAAGTAACAAATAACCCATTTTATAACAATAAGTGAAGAAAAATAAATAAGTTGCACCATTATACAACTTTATTTTTTTAGTGCTTTTAAATAGAACAAAGAAAAAGTAGAATGGTGCTAGTTATTTGTTTTTCTTCACTAAGCATCTATTTTATTAAAATAATCGTTGAGAGATTGTAATATTCATATATTCTATTGACCTTCGTAAAAATTTAAAAACTTAAAGAAAGAATGAAAAAAATAACAATCATTGCTTTAATATTATGCACTTTCCAGATTGCAGGACAAGCTCAATCGTGGGGATTTGGTTTCAAGGTAGGGTTGAATACCTCGGGTGTCATGGGACCATCTGAACAGAATGCGGCTGGTGAAGATTTAGAGTCTTTTGGAACGATTGGCGGATTTCAAGTAGGTGGCTTGATTCAATTGAAAATCAATAAATATGTTGGACTTCAAACGGAGGTATTGTTTTCTCAAAAAGGAGCAGACTATAAGTATGAAGGAGAATCATTTAAAACATTCACAAATAATATTGGTGCAGTCATCCAGACATCAGGAGACCGCAAAAGCTTGGTTAATGCAACGAACGGATATATAAATATTCCTTTGATGGCTTATGTCAATATTACTCGTAACCTGAATTTTAGTTTAGGTGGCTACATGGATATATTAGTTACGTCGTCGGCGAGAGGAGAAACATTTTATAGTAATGGTATCTTAGCAAACAACTCTGGCGAAGTAGATGATTTCTTAGTTGATTATTCTTTTGATTATTATGATGATGAGGCTGGAATCGCGCCAGCTACCGCTACTTCTACAACTGTCTTAGTTGGTTCTGAGAACATTACAATTCCTTCGTCAGAAGGTGCTTATTATAATTACTCTTCTAAGGACGGTAATTTTTATAATCCATTAGATTTTGGTTTAGTTGCCAATTTGGGATGGCGATTTGATAATGGTTTGCGCTTTGATCTTCGTACGAATTATGGTTTGACTGATATAACAAACAACTTCTACGATGTTTCTTTATCTGAAAAAGATGCTAATGGTCAAGGAATTCCTCGTACTGATTTTGATAGAAGCATTTCTTACCAATTGACGATTGGTTTCGGATTCTAGGAGTTGATTCTAGGAGTTGATTCTATTCAGAGATATTCTTTATTTTTGATAAAAAAATAAAACCGCTTTGTGAGCATTTAACTCACAAAAGCGGTTTTATTTGTCTTTTATAAAAATAAAATTAATCTTGAAGCAATTGATTAATCTTCTCTAATATCAATATACAATTTGTTGCTAATATTTTGCTCTGCTTTCGCTTCTTCGACATCAATTGTAATTGTGTATTTTCCTGGTTGTAATTGCATACTTTTCAAATCATCTTCGTCCCAGCCTATTCCGCACATCATGATTTGATAATTATTATTACGTAATTCTACTTCACCAATCATAGCCGAAATAGAAGTACTCGGTCGCCCTTGACTCATACTAATATGTTCAAAAATCTGATAGTCCGTTCGCTCACCAGCTTTTAAGTCACCAATCATTTCTGGAGGAACTTCGACATTTTCTAAATCATAAGTAGAAACATTTTCAAATCGAACTTCTAGCAATTCAGTTTCCAAGCATTCTTCACAAGAAGTCATAGTGATTGCCAAAACGGCAACAGCAAATAATGAATAAATTAATCTTTTCATAGTAGGTCTTAATTTCTTTTTGATAATAAATATAAAAGAAGAACGGAATGAAATTAGTTTTCGCTTCCTATCCATTTGATTTTAAATGGATTATAAGACATTTTTTTTAAAATAGCTTTGTAAGAAAAATTAAAAGGCAAAATGTTTTTTTAGATACCTTTCTATATTCACTTCCTTAATTAATGGTTGTTTTTTTTCTAAAAAAAGAAATAATTGATTGGCCCAATACGGGGCAATAGACGCGCCCTTTGCCCCCATTCCATTGAAAAGAACAATATTTTGGAGTGTCGGATGAACGCCAATCAGCGGGCGACGGTCAGGGACAGTTGGGCGAATAGCTGCCCGATGTCGTATAATCTCAAAAGGAACAATCAGTGCTTTTTCAAGCTTTTTTAATAAAATTTGACGACCTTCTTCCGATGGTTCAATCTCTTCAAATCGTCTAAAGTAATTTGAACCGACCCAATAAATAGAATTTCCAAGAGGAATTAAAAATATACCTTGCTTGATGATTTTGGTTTCATCTAAGTTCGGAATTTTTACGATCAGAACCTCTCCTTTATTACCTACAATCGGTAAAAAATTGAAAAACGGGTTGTTTTGAATCCCAATTCCTTCACAAAAAATGATTTTTCTAGCTTGTATATTTTTATAAAAAACGGCTTCCTCTTCGATAACTAAATCTTGATAATCGAAAATTTCTTCTAGTAAAATATTTTCTTTTTTTAAAAATGCTCTAAAATACTCCAACAAAAGAGGAACATCAACTTGACCGCCTCCAGTGACTTCACCATAGCCAAAAGCTGGTGCAACTGCATTTTTATATTGACCCAAATCAGGGTTTAGTTCAACGTATTGTTCAAATGAAGGAACAGATGCGCGGACTTCCCAGTTGTTTTCGACGGCATTATTTGCGAAAGCTCGAATAATATTTTTGGGCTCATAAAAAGGAACACCCAAAAGGTCAGAAAATTCTTGATAAACGGATTTGACAAAAGGAAGCAAATCATCCATCATCCAACTTGTGACAAACTTTCGCCCCGTAATCGGGTTAACCAAACCAGCAGAAACCTTCGATGCCGTTTCTGATTGCAATTCATCTATTACCATTACAGATAGCCCCTGTCGTCGCGCTGTTTGCGCCACAACAGTTCCTGCAATTCCTTGACCAACTATAATATAATCTACTTTATTCATTATTTTTTTAGAAAAGAGACAAAAAGAAAAGAGAAAAGAAACCTGCTTCTGCTGTCAGGCAGATGTTATAACGATATGTAAAACCGCATTTAATTCTTTGTCCCAAATCTAATTATTAAGGGCTATTTTATTCAGCATCATTAAAAAATGACTAGGCGATATAAAAGGCTACTACTAAAAGAGTCTCTATTCTCTTAGTGCGTAGCACGGTCTTTTAATCTCTGTTCTAAATAGCTAAAGATTTTTTAAAACTTCCTTATCAGCTTTTTTGAGTTTGGCAACTACCAAATCATAAGAATGGTCAACGAGTTCAATGACCAATTCATCACTTAACTCTCCTTCAATAGTGACCGTATTCCAGTGTTTTTTATTCATGTGATAACCCGATACGACATCTTCAGGGTATTCCTCTCGGAGTTCAATCGCACGTTCGGGGTTGCATTTGAGGTTGGCGGTAGAAGGCGAAACTTCCAAACCAGCCAAAGCAAACATTTTCCCCATTACCTTAAAAACCAAGGTTTTTTCATCAAAAGGAAAACTCTCATCTGTTCCTTTTTTAGAAAGACAATAATCTCTAAACGTTTCTATATCCATGATTCTATTTTTTCTAAAAAAAGAGCATCATCAGCCTAATTTATCGGTATCGTACAATATACCGTACCGAAAGCCCCATTTCATACCAAACAAAACTCCTATCTGTTATTTTGAAACTAGGTTTATAATCAAAAGCTACATTTAATGGATAATTATCAAACGTCAATTCGATACCTCCAACGCCATCAATTGCAGCACCAACTAGGTTCTTCTTGGCGATTAGAGAAGCTCCTGCACCAGCATACCAATTCAAATTTTTATTCAAATAACCTTGATACTCAAACAAGCCAGTCATGATAAAACTTTCTCTGAAATCTGAGCCAATAATGCCCTCTAAGCCAAATACTCCACCATTGACAAGGTGCTTAACACTCAATCCTGCGGGCAATCCTGCACGAATACCAGCAACTGTTTTGTAATCTTGCGCTTGTAAAGTGTTTGAGTTGAGTAAAAATAAAAAACCAAATACAATCCAATACTTTTTCATCTGCTTGTTTTTTTAATGTTATTGGATAATTAATGGTAGAAAAATAATAAGCTTTGCTTTCATAATCATTTTTATTGATATTCAACACCAATGACTTTTTTGCTCCTCTTGAGTTAAAAATTAGATATTTATCTGAAAATAAACCAAGCCTTATTCTTTTATTATCAATATCTGTTATTAAACAATTAGGATTTCAAATGAAAACATTACCAAAATTACTGATTACCCTAAGCGGTAGAAACTCAAAAAGAAGCCATAAAGATCAAGTTAATTTAAGCTACCAGTTCTTATTGGCAACGTTATTTTTAGCTCTAGGCGCAGCTACATATTTAATGGTGGACTCAATTAGCTTGGCGGGTGCTATAAAGCTTATGATACCAACGTTAATTGCTGGCTACCTTCTTAATGTGGTGGTAACTGTGATTAAAAACGGTAAAGAAGCTAAAGAAGAAGCTGCTGCTAAAGCAAAACAAACTAAAGCACCAGTAGTCGTTGCGAGAGTTGTTGTGAAAAAGCCCGTCTATCGCAAACCAGTAACACGTGTTAGATCACCTCAAGCTGTTGGTGTCCGCTCCGTTCAACCAGTAAAAGCGAGAGCTGTACAAGCGGTTGTTCGCGCAAGAGCACCACAGCCTGCTGCTAGTCGTGCACTCAAAGCTCCAGTTAAAAGGTATGTAGCGAATCGCTCGCCTGCAAAAGTTGTACAGCGAAAAGCTGCACAAGCCAGACCAGCTGGAAGAGTGGCTTCCAAGGTTAAACCTGTTCAAAAAGCTGTTTACAGAAAGCCCGCTCAAGCAGCTTATCGTAAAGCAGTTTATCGCAAACCTGTAGCAAGAAGATCTGCACCTAAACGATCTATTCAACGAATCGGTCCTAGTAGTTCATTTGGCTACGCATTATCAAACGCGGCGATCGAGCGAACAAAGCAACGTGTTCGTTATGACGGTCGTTATTTGAAGATTGGATACCCTTGGGGTGATGTACCTAAGTCGATTGGTGTGTGTACTGATGTTGTTATTCGTTCATACCGCCGCTTAGGAATCGACCTGCAATCAGAAGTTCATAAGGATATCAGTAAGGATTTCTACGCATATCCTAATCTAACAAAGTGGGGTTTAGAGAAGCCAGATCCAAATATTGATCACCGCCGTGTATATAACTTACAGGCATTCTTTAAACGCCATAAAGCAGAGCTACCTCGTTCTCGTAATCCTCGTGATTACAAACCAGGTGATCTCGTAACATGGATGGTGGGACCAACCTTCCCTCACATTGGGGTTGTGGTAAACAAGCGTTCGCCATCAGATCCAAACCGTTTAATGATCGCGCATAATGTTGGTGCTGGTCCTGTGGTAGAAGATATTCTGTTCCGCTTCCCCATGACGGGACATTACCGTTATACGCCAAAGCACCGTAATGTAAATCCAGCGATGCACTTTGCAAAAACTCCAGC
Organism: uncultured Saprospiraceae bacterium; assembly: GCA_937127195.1. Classification (GTDB taxonomy): domain Bacteria; phylum Bacteroidota; class Bacteroidia; order Chitinophagales; family Saprospiraceae; genus CAKZLL01. The sequence continues at coordinate 305 of CAKZLT010000122.1, read as the reverse complement.
GCCAGCATCTGTACTTAGAAAGCGTAAGCAAAACCAAGTTAGCTACGCTCAATTATTGCAGGCTAGTAAATATCTAAATGCTGCAAAAACAGTAACGCCGGTTGTTGATAAGCAGGCTAAGGCTACAAGCAAAAAACAGCCAAAATTGTATTTAGCGCAGCTTGATTCAGTACTCACATCTGGTAGTAGTCGTCTAAACTCAGCTGAGGTACAGGCATTACTGAAGAGATAGTCCTATGAAATGTACTTGGCGAATCAGTTTAAATAGGTAAACTGATTCGTCTAGTCATTCATATGGAGCCGAA
>CAKZLT010000121.1 GCA_937127195.1 uncultured Saprospiraceae bacterium | reverse complement strand
GTACAATAAATCAGACGATAATAATAATACTAATCCTGAAAAAGGAGAAGGCAAAAAACCACAACCAAAGTTTAATTACTATTGGGTCTATGGTATTATTGCTGTATTGTTATTAGCTGCCAATTTTTTCTCTTTCTCCAATCAAAACATGAGAAAATTGCAAAACATCGGAGCATTCAAAGTAATGCTACAACAGGGCGATGTTGAAAAAATTAAAGTCATTAATGACGAAAAAGCGCAAGTTTTTATTCGTGAATCGGCATTGGAGAAGCCTGTTCACAAAAAAGTGCGTTCTACTAAACTATCTAAAGTAAATGCTGGTCCACATTATTTCTTGACACTTTCTGAGTCTTTTAAGATTTATGAAATGATAGAAAAGGAACAAAAAGACTTGCCAGAAGCGCAACGCGCAGAACTTAGTTTTGAGCAGCAAAAAGATTGGTTTGGTCCTTTGATGAGTTTCATTTTACCGATTCTAATCATTGTAGCGATTTGGATTGTCATTATGCGTCGTATGGGCGGTGGTGCTGGTGGTCCTGGCGGTCAGATTTTTAATATTGGAAAATCAAAAGCAACACTTTTTGATAAAAATACTCGTGTAAATGTTACATTCAAGGATGTAGCTGGATTGGATGAAGCTAAAGAGGAAGTGATGGAAATCGTTGATTTCTTGAAAAATCCTAAAAAATATACAGCTCTAGGTGGTAAAATCCCTAAAGGTGTCTTATTAGTAGGCCCTCCAGGAACTGGTAAAACGCTTTTGGCGAAAGCCGTAGCTGGTGAAGCTGGCGTACCGTTCTTTACTATTTCGGGGTCTGACTTCGTAGAAATGTTCGTTGGTGTAGGTGCATCGAGAGTGAGAGACTTGTTCAAGCAAGCTCGCGAAAAAGCCCCTTGTATCATTTTTATTGATGAGATTGATGCTATCGGTCGTGCAAGAGGTCGTTCTTCTATGCAAGGAAATGATGAGCGCGAAAATACATTGAACCAACTTTTGGTGGAAATGGATGGTTTTAGTACAGACAAAGGAGTAATCTTGATGGCTGCGACTAACCGACCTGATGTATTGGATACGGCATTATTGAGACCAGGCCGTTTTGACCGTCAGATTGGTATTGATAAACCAGACTTAAAGGGTAGAAAGCAAATATTTGATGTTCACTTGAAAACTATTGTGATTGCTCCAGATATGCAATCTGATGTTTTGGCAGAACAAACGCCTGGTTTTGCAGGTGCTGATATTGCAAATGTTTGTAATGAATCTGCTTTAATTGCTGCTCGTAGAGGCAAGACGCAAGTCGATATGGATGATTTCCAATTTGCTCTTGACCGTTTAATTGGTGGTTTGGAAAAGAAAAATAAAATCATTTCTCCAGAAGAGAAAAAAGTTATCGCATTCCATGAAGCAGGTCACGCTATCTGTGGCTGGTATTTGGAACACGCTTCTCCTTTGGTCAAAGTGACAATTGTACCGCGCGGAGTGGGTACTTTGGGCTACGCTCAATATCTTCCGAAAGAACAATACATCACGACTACGGAACAAATGCAAGATAGAATCTGTATGACATTGGGTGGACGTGCTGCGGAAGCAAATATTTTTGGTAGAATATCGACAGGCGCACAGTCTGACTTAGACCAAATTACTAAAATGGCTTACGGAATGATTGCCATTTATGGTATGAATGACAAGGTTGGTAATGTGTCTTTCTATGATATGCAGAATGATAATTCTTTCACAAAGCCTTACTCTGATGAGACGGCGAAGATGATAGATCAAGAAGTTAGAAAGTTAATAGATGTTGAATATGAGCGTTCTAAAAACTTACTTCGTGATAAAAGTAAAGAATTGCATTTATTGGCCAATACTTTATTAGAAAAAGAAGTATTATTAAAATCTGATTTAGAAAGATTAATCGGACCAAGACCTTTTGGTTCTTCTGGCGGTTATGAAATGTCTGATGAAAAAAAATCAGAAAATAATGATATTGAGGAAGCGGAAGTAATGGAGTAATCGTTATAAAGCTGTAATTAGTATAGAAAGAATAAAATGGCAAAAGAAGGCGAGTTGAATTAATTTTCAGCTCGCTTTTCTTTTTGTATTCTTCTGATAGTTTTCTTCTTTTTTAAAAAGAAAAAAACTATCTTTGCACTCGCTATCGGGCGATGACAATTCGCTCAATTGGTAACCATATAAATTTTAATAAAATGGCAGTTTATTTATCAAAAGAAAAAAGACAAGAGATTTACAAAGAATACGGAGGTTCTGAAACTAACTCTGGTTCTACTGAAGCTCAAATCGCATTGTTTACTTACCGTATCAAAATGATGTCGGCTCACTTACAATCTAATCATAAAGACCACTCTTGCCGTCGTTCTTTATTGACTTTAGTTGGTAAGCGTAAGCGTATGTTACGTTATTTGTCTAACAAAGATATTACTAGATATCGTACATTAATCGAGAAATTAGGTTTAAGAAAGTAATCTTTGGGTTATTCTTAATATCAAAAAAGCGTTATTCTTAATTGAATAACGCTTTTTTTGTTGGAGAGAATTTCCAAAAAAAAAATAACCTGCTAACCAAATGGCTAGCAGGTTATTTTCATTACAAAACTTCTTTACAAAACACTATTCTACATTATCCTCAACATAATAACCTTCGTCATCCAATTGCATCAAACACATTTTAGTCATATCCAAAAAGTCGTGTGTGCCTATGATGGTAAAACCGCCATCTTTTCTTAAAATAGCATTTCCAATATCATTTCGAATTTGGTTATTCTTTTCTTTATCATAACTAGATAAATTATTGAATGCTTGATTTTCAAGCCATATTCTATCTCCCCATTCTCGTTTTAATCCATCTTGACCGAGCGTTAATTTTTCTACAATCAAACCATTATTGTCCTTCACTGTTGTCACCATAAAAGCATTACCTCCCAGTTTAGATGCTGTAGCAGCTTTTCCTAAACTCATATTATCACCAAAACGTAAAGAAGTTAAAGGAATCCCGTCAGATGAACCATTTGGTAAACTTATCACATCTCCCCAAAGTATGTCTCCAGAACGATTCAATACCATCAATTTATCAGAATCTACTATTAAAAAGTCCTCTACGCGCGTCTCATAACCAGGAGAAAAATCCCAAGATTGAGTAGATGAAAACCCTCCATTAGTTTCGTCGATAGTGTATTTTACAATCATAAATCCAGCATAATTAGTGGGCTTATTTGTAACTGTTGCCACTAAATAGAAGGAATTAGTAGAACCTATTCGTTTGACGCCATTTACATCCAAATTAAACTTAAGTGTTGGATCTTCTATATCTACCTTTGCCACCGCTTCTATAAGATTGCCTTCATCAATTAAATAAACATTTCCAGTGTTGAAACCATCAATATTCAAAGCTGTACTTGCTATTACTTTCTTCTTAATATCATTAAAAAGTAAAAGGTTTGCACTTTCTTCTTCATATATTAATAGGTTATCAATACTATCTGCCAAATTAATATTGAAGTCATTAATACGTTGTCCACTCTCCAAATCAAAAGCAGTTGTAAAAGGAATAATACGCTCTAAAGTGTCATTATATTGGTCGCCTAGTATGTAAATAATTCCATCCTCTACGATTAAATCTCTAGATTTATTATCTACTCTCAAGTCTCCATGACTTTTTGCCCAGATGATATTTCCTTTAATATCTGTTTTGACTATAAAATAATTTTCATCATTTCCAGAGTCTGTATTTCCCAAAAGAATATAACCTTCCTCGTCTCCATAAGAACTAATTCTCACGCCTTCCGTCTGTCCAAAACCTGAACTATAAGTCAAAAAACCTTGATTGACTTGTTCAAAATTCGTTGCTTGAAAATCCTCGCAACTTATAAAAGTCGTTAACAGGAGAAAACAACTACTAATTATTAATATATTTTTCATGTCTTTTTTTTCTTGAAATAAGAGAAAATAAATTTACTTCTTATTCTTTACTCGATAAAATGTAAAAGTATAACCTAAAGAAAATTGCACATAATCCAATGCAAAATTATCATCACTATATCCTAGTTGAAAAAGTAATTTTTGCCTTAAAGTATTTCTTTCACTAGACAAATCTTCGTTTTGTTCATTAGGATATGTCGCAGTTCCTTGTGTCAAAAAATAGCGATATTGTGCATATTTCATATCAAAAGAAATATAATTTCTTTTGGAGTTGACAGGTCTAAATTTAAGCCCCATTCCAGCAAACAAACTCCAATGATTGCGTTCTCTTAAGCTTGTTACATTAATAGGCTCTAAAATTTCTAACTGTCCATTATCATCTTCATTTACTAATAAATCGACTCCTCCCCTTCTTGCTCCTGTAAATCTAGCTCGAAGTAATTGATTTCTTTCTGCTCCAATATGAAAACTATATATGAATCGGTCTTTACCTAAATTAAGTCGTAACATCACAGGTAAAGTCAACCACATTTGGCTTTCTTGAATAACTAAATCTTCATTGGTTGGAATAGGAGTCAAACTAATAGGATTGACTTGATCCAAAACAGTTCTGCTATTAGAAGTATTCTTTTCAATACCAAATCGTTTGTTGTTCAAAGCTACTCCTCCCGAAAACTCAAAAAAGCGATTCAAATAAAAACTTCCTCTAACTCCTAAACCAAAGCTAGTATAACCATCATATCGTGTCGTGATATTAGAAAAAGCAATCGAATCTTCGAAACCAAAAGGGTCATCATTTGCTTGATTAGTTGGAACATAAGCTGCTTCAATCGAATGTATTTGGCTTGGCGCATACATAATCGTCTGCAAATAATTAATCTGAGGCGTATAAGACCATCTTGGAATTGCTCTATAGTTTTTTGCAAAATAAAGCATATCCGTAGGCTCTAACTCTTTATTCAACTTAAATGATGGATCTATTTTAAGTGCTTTAGTATATTCCTCTTCCGCTTTTTGGTCTTCGTTCGTTAATAGATATAACTTTGAAAGTAGCGACAAAGCATCTCTTCGTTCATCAGAACAGCCAGAAACGTCTTCCATTCTCAACTCCAAAACATCAATGGCTCTTTCTAAATCTCCATCAATATAATATCGTTCGGCTGTTTTTATTCCTTCTTTCAAAAAGGCACATTTATCTCTTTTCTTTTGGCTATAAACATTTGTGGTCGCTCCAATAGTCACCACAAAAGCCAGTAATAGTAGATAGATTGCTCTCATTTTTTATAATATTTAAAACCTAATCAAGTCGTTTTTATTAAAAATAAAAACGACAATTTCTGGTTAGATTTATTTGATTTTTTTTAAAAAAATTAACCCTGAATAATTCTTATTAGAATGGGCTATTTTTCTAAAGTTGTAAAAAGTCAACAAAATAGAATGTTTTTATTTTAAAAAAATTTGAGCTAAAAGTGATATTTGTTGACCAAACCTTATAGGTTTTAAAAACCTATAAGGTTTAAGCCTTCAATCTTTTTTTCAGCACAATAACTATTCGTTTATCAAAAAATTTACAATTAGAATGATAGCCTAAAGGTGAATAATAAGATTAATTATCACATTCTACATAGTTCTTCACCTCAAAACCAGTTACTTTCAAGTGATATTTTTCTACTTCAGCCTTTGTGAATTTCAATTTCCCTTTAAAGTCATCACCTAATGCACATCTAACATGATTTGCTAAAGATTCTACCTCTAAGCCCCAAAATTTAATCGTTCCATTGAAATAACCAACCATTAATTGATGATGCTCATTATCATCTGGGTTTTCAATAAATTCAAGACTTGTCACCCAAGAGTTTTTCCCCTCTGCATTATGATATTCAAACATAAAAGGCTCATATAATCCATGACTAAATTCAGTCAATTGCCAAACAGATACCGTTCCGTCGTAGCTTCCTACTGCCATAATTGGCTGAACTGTATTATTAGCAGCATTTTTATATTCTTTAAAATCAATAGAAGAAATTCTGAAAACGTGTGTTTTTCGTGCTTTTAGGCTATCCAAAAGATAAGCACCATCTTCCATTTCTTGAATGATACCGATATAGCCCTTACTTGTTCCGATAGCTAATTTATGGCTCACTTCATCAAATTTCAAAACAGAAATTTCGCCATCCATTTTATCACTATCAAATGAAAAATCATACAAAGGCGTATCCATTTTTTTTATATCAAAAATAGCCGCACTTCCATCTTTATAACCAACGGCGATTAATTGACCGTTTGGATGAATTGCCATTTGTTCCGCTTTCTTCTTGAATTTCTTCAACGTTTTGACCTCATTAGATTTAGTATTCAGAACTTTGATTTGACCATTTTTTCCGTTATTTCCTAGTATATATAGTAAATCTCCATCAAAAGCCATTACATAAATCGACCTCAAATCTACATCTTCCGCTTTAACGTTTTCGCCTTTCATATTCATCAAATCGAATTCAGAAAGCTTACCACCTAACGCAATTAAACCACCTTTATCTCCTTTTCCTTCCTGAATTGCTGTTGCCAAGTAAATATGTTCTTCTTCATTGACGTATTCTGATGTAAAGTCTGGGCGACCACTTTTATTCCATTCTCCGATATTCCATTTTATCATTCGACCATCACTCCCCGAAGTATAAATAGTCTTATTTGCAGTTTGTACAATTGAGCGAACAGCGCCTTTATGTGCAATAATCGGCTGCTTCTTTTTGGTCAAATCACCATCTTTGATTTCATCATAATCAAAACCTTTCATTTGAATCAATGCACTATATAAGCCTGTATAGATTTCTGGAGAAATACTACCTTTCGATGTACTCGTCTCATTGACAGTCATTTGCATATTAAATGCTTCAACTGCTAATAAGCCTTTTATACGCGCTTGATTGTCGTATCGCATTGCTGCCGATTTCAAGGCTAATGCTTTTGATAATGCTTCGATGCGTAATCGGTTGGCTCTATCTCTTTCTAGAACTGCTTTCTTTCTTTGTATTTCAGCTTCTATCAAAGCATCTTCTGCTATTTTTGTTTTCTCTTTTGCTATTTTTGTTTTTTCTTCTGCTATTATTCTTTGCTCTTTTGCTATTTTTTCTTGTGCAATTGCTTTTTTCTTTTCTTTTACCGCAATTTTTTTCTGTCGTTCCGCTTCTGCCAAAGCTTCCTCTGCTTTTTTTCTAGCCTCATCAGCTATCAGTTTTTGTCGCTCTGCTTCTTCTTTTGCACGAACAGCTTCTTCTTTAAGCGCATTTATTTTTACAAAAGCTTCACGAACTAAACTTTTCACTTTCTTTCGTTCTTTAGGTTTGAAAGCCTCGGCAGCGAAATAATAGTACAATGCTTGTTTAAAATTTTGTCTATCGACAGCAGCAGCACCTTCCTTGATAGCTTCTTCACTATTATTGGTTCGCTTATACTTTTCTTTTACTGGACTACTTTTTACCTCTTGGTATTGAGTACCATTGATAACAGTGTCTTTTTTAGCTTCTGTACTTTCTTGTGCGATAGCTATATTCACACAAAAAAGTAGAAGTATTATGATATAATGTTTCATCATTATTGATTATCTTTTTTATTATTTACAATATTGTGCGCCTTCTTTTTCTTGTGCTTTATATTCGATTTCGTATTTTTCCAACTCATCACCACCAATAAAAAGACTATTGATGACTCCACTATTACTAGAATAGTTATCTAGAATAGTTTCCATGTCTTCAAAAATATCTGCTGCGCAACCTTCTACAGCTAATATATCTTCACTTCTTAGTAAGAGTTTTTCAAACTGAGTCAACTTCTCTTTATACTCCGCTTTCTTCTGACCAATCAAACTAATCGTAGAAAATACACCTAGCAGCAAAATGAAACCAACCGCAACGGCTGCCATAATCATACGCATCTTGCGTTGTCGTTCATTTTTGTCGCGACGTTCGGCACTTGCCTTAACCAAATCTTGCTCTAATTGACTCCAAAGGCGCATTCCTTCTTTGCCTTCTTCTACAAATTGCAAATCCATCTCATCCAAAAGTAGGGTTTCATCATTTTCAAAACCACTGACTTTATTCGTTAAAATTCGTAAAGCTCGCTGTCCACTTTTATCAGAACCACGTGTTTCTTTGATGACAATAGGCGCGAGTGTATCGTGTGCCAAGCCAGTTTGAGCTGCTCCAGCATCTGTTAATAAGTATAATTCTTTGAATTTTTTAACCAATTCATCCACTATATCACCTTGATGTTCATAGCGCTCACGTAGTTTATCAATCGCTTGACTACCAGCCGTTCCGAGTGAAGTTGTATGAAAATTCAAAACATCCAGTGCTAGTCCAGACTCTTCCAAGTCAGGTTTCCATGCACGTACTTTTTCCATTTGTTGATGAAAAAAGTCATCCATCAAGATTCCTTCTTTCTTCAATGCTTGATATTGATTCAAGGTAAGTTTCGAAACATCTTCTTTTTTAGAAAGCTGATACAACTTCGTCAAAAGAATGGATAAAACAGGTGCAATAGGTGAGTCTTTATCTGAGAGTAAATCATCAGCAATTGCGCTCGCCAATCCATCATCAACCGTTATTCCGTATCTTTTGTGTAACCTTTCGGTGCTATTTACACCATTAACTACACCTTCTATATCTTCTTTTTCTAGTTTTTTTAAGAAAATGCCTTCACGAGGTATTTGTAGTTTTTTACAAATTTCCTCTATTTCAGGATGATACTCCTTACGGTAAGAAAGTATGATTTTGCCTTTAGGGCAAGCCGTCGGGTCAATGAAGATTTGTTGAATTTCAAGTAATAATTGTTCTAATTCGTTCTCCAAATCTGGATTAGGGCGGGTAAATGTTTCCTCTACCTGATCCAATAATATATTAAAAGGACGACCCGTTTTTTCTTCAATAGCCAGCCAACCATCTAATCTCGTTGCTGCGCCTTCTGTATTAATATCAATATTTTGAGTGTCCAGTTTCTTTTCAAGAATATCTACAAATACTTGTAATTCGTGTTGCTGACTTGCAGAAAGTGTCTTTTTAAGTTCTTTAACTGCCTCTAATTGTCGCTCTATATCGCTTACCAATACAAACGAACCATCTTCGCCACCAACTACGGCACTTTTAAAATTGCCGCCCAAAGCCGAATCCATTGTAGCCAATAAACCAATTGAAGGCTCACGACGCAGGTATTTTACATCTGCCTCTTTCTGTAATCGAGGCAACAATCCAGAATCCAATGTAGAAGATTTACCAGCTCCTGATTGTCCGTAGAACAAAATCACAGGCGCGGCTTTCTCCGAAGTAATTCTATCATATAATTGACGAATATAACGGTCACGACCAAAGAAAATCTCGGCGTGTTCTGGTTCATATCGTCTCAAAAATCGGAAAGGTTCTTCTGGTAAGTTAAGTTTTGGTAATTCAGGTAAACCAAAAAGTGGGTTTTTAGAAGCACTTGGAAGATTCCAGTCTTTTACAATTTCTGCACCTTCTCGAATGTACATACTCCAAGGAAAATCACTCCCTTTATCTCTTCGGAGTTTGAGTCCTTTTTTCTTTTTAGTGCTATTTTTTGTCTTTAAAATATCAATTGCCTGTAACCAAGCCTGATTAATACTCGCGCCCGAAGCGATTCCATTATAAAAACGCCCAGACAATTCGGTTGCTATATCATCTTTGATGGCACTTGAAGTTCCAACTACGGCAGGAACACCCGCTTCACTCAGTTCTAACGCTTGTTCTTGCGACGAACAACCATTAAAAAACACCAATTGAAGTCCTTTTTGTCTTCCTAAGAATGGCACTAAACCTTCACTATGAGAAGCTCCATGACCACCGTCTAGTGTTTCGAGCATCAATTGATTACCACTTGCGTGTCCGCCGTAGTGATACATGGCAATTCTATCTTTGTAACGAGGATCTTGGAAGGTGTCAAAAATATCATTGACTGTAGCGGCAGTTCGTTCAATAACTTCACAAAGTCCCGCTTTTTCTGCTTTATCAAGCGCAGTTCGGATGCCGTGAAGTTCTTTAGGTAAATTACGCAAATAGAGTGCGTCATCAACCTTGTCATTAGCAAATGTCAAAAATATAACAGGTAATTGTTGTTGCATTTGTAAGAGATTTGAGCTGAATTATCAAAGCATACTTACTAGAAAAAATTAAAAACACTTTTCTCTTTCAAGTTTTTTTGATATATAATTGTTTCAATAATAAGTAACCAAGCAAAAAATATAAATTAAAAGAGATATAAAACCCTAACTACTAAAGGTTATTCACTCATTCTTATCATTTGTTAATTCTGTCATTGTACTTAGTCTCTCCTTTCATCACTTAATCCTTTCAATCTCAGATATGTCACCTGCTAATAAAACATAGAATTTTATCACATATAATATATAAACCAAGTAAAACTTCAACCTCTCCTAAACTTATTAGGTATAATGTGTAAAACATTGGATTGAAAGGGGAATTAAATAAACTAAGCTTATTTTGGGAATGTAAAATTTGAAGGTATTAGATTATATAGAAAAATCTAATTGTTTGATTTAAAAGTTCTTTTGACTTTTTACGATTAAAAAACGACAACGTAATTGTAACATGCATTATGATTTGAAATAAACAATTGGTCTAAAAATAAATACCACAACAACCAATTATTTTCTCAATTCGGGGATAAAACTATATAATTATTTTTAATAAAAATAAAATTTAATAACATTATTAAACATATATCTTATCATAATATGTATTTTAATAAAAATCCTCAAAATATGTATTATACCAAATTAAAGTAAACATATATTTATTTTTTACAATTAAAAATTGTAAAAAATGCCCCAAATAAAATATACAACACGCAACTTTAGAATATATCAAAATTGTTATAACATATAATTATAAATATTATTCTAATTAAAATCTACTTCCTTACTGAAGTTTTATTTTCGTTAAAAAAGCTACTATTCCTTCTTCTTAAAAAAATGACATCCAATCTCATTTTCACTCCTGTAACAAAAAAATATTGAAAATATGCTTTTTATATAAGTCAATTTTTTTTAAGATGAAAAAAATTAATTGACTAAATTTTCTTAAAAAAATAAAAACTCATTTATAGTTGAGGTTTATTTTATCTAGTATTTTTTGTTTTGTAAAACAACGTTTTCAAACAACAATTTTTACAACAACAGTATTAATATATTTCATGAAATTCATCTAATAAAAATAGCGTGCAAAACATCATTTTATAAATGATGTTTTACACGCTATTTTTATTCTTGCTTTTTTAGCTTAAAATTACGTTCGAACTAATACAATTTTCATCTTATCCATTTTGACAACCTGTACATAAAAATTTCTCAAAGCTTCATATTCTTCTTTAGGTTTAGAAAAAGCAAATAATTGAAATCGGCGAATATAAGTCAATTGATTACCTTCTAATTTTACATCGATATTGTATTCTCCAAAATACGTGCAAAGGTCAAAATTATCAATAGGAACATTTTCTGCAATATATCCTTCAGGAATAGTGTATATAATGGTATCAATATGAGTGTAACCTTTGACCGATTGAATAGGAATTTTTCGTTCTTTAGCTGACGGAATATAAGATTTTCGACTCAACAAATTAGGAATTAAAAAAATTCGTCGAGATGTTTTCTTAGCTAACTTTCTGATTTCCAATTCATAATTCACATCAGCTCGTGGCTCTTCATCAGACAACTTGATTTCTAATTTCGTTACATTAAAAGAAGACAAATCAATTTGTTCCTCTAAATACTCTCTTTGCTCTTTTTCTTTCAACTCATAAAAAGCATCTCGCCAATCATCGTGTTCATCTTCAAAAGTTTCACTTTTAATCGTTGCTAGAGCTTCCCCTTTCTCTCCTATTGAAACTGTTGCTCGATTTATTTTTCGGTGAAATTCATGGGTTTTTCGAGGTGTTTTGACTAACTTTCCTCCTTTTGGAGTTATCAAAAGAGCATATCTATTTTCAGTAAAAGAACTCAAATATCCCATCGGCGCGTACTTGCTAGTGCATTCTAACCAAATATCTTCTGTTCCTTCTTGTGGTATATTCAAAATGATATGATTAAAAACATCGGCAGGAAAATCTTCATCTATTTTTCTAATTCTTGAACCAGATTGCACCAATGCACCATAAGAAGTAATTCCAATAGATTTGAGCATCGCTTGCATATAATTAGTCAAGGCTTTACAATCACCATATTTATTTTTATCTACATATTTTGCTTCGAAAGTCTGCCAACCTCCAATGCCTAACTGAACGCTTACATACCGTGTGTTATCTTGTAAATATTTGTAAATCAGTTTGATTTTTTCCGCATCCGTTTTGACATTTGCAGTTAAAGATTGAATTTTTTCCGCAAGGCTAGCTGGTATTTTATCTCTTCCTTTATTGAGTTTCAAATAGAAAGCTCCCATCTCTTTCCATGATGCTTTACTTCCTTTTTTATTTGCCATCGAAAAAAAAGTAGGCTCTATACTCACCTTAGGGAAAATTTCATCATATTTGGGAAGAAAGCCATTAGGACGAAAAGCAGGTATATTAGTCGCTTTCCATTTATAGACAGTTTTACCTTTTTCTTTTTCTATAATTGGTTCAATATCAATATTATGTGCTTTATATCGAATTCCCATTTTTTCGCTTAGCGTCATTGTATAACTAGAGTTCTGAATAGCCGTTTTAGTTCGTGGTACAATATTCCAATTAGGATAATAAGGCACACAATTGTAATCAATCTCATAATCAAATACAATAGTATAAGGATATTCATTGTGATTGAGTTCGGCATAAGTCACCCTGCTATTATCTGCCAATGTACCATAACCAGTTCCGCTCACGTCTTCAAAATCCCGCTTGCGCAATTTTTTGACCAATTTGCCAGAGCTATCATATAATGCTGCCGAAACCTTTTTCACTTTACTAAATGCCGAAGAATAAGAGACCGCTAGTTCATTGTATTTCGTCAAATTATTTAATAAGGTTGTAGCTTGATATACACTCATAGTAGCAGAACCTAAACTATTGGTGTTATATCTAATTTCATGTTTTCGGACTACTGCATTGGCATCTATCAACAACTCTTCAGGGATTAATTCTACATCATACTCTTCCGAATTAGTCTGACCATATAAACTAAAAACATTCAGTCCAATGAATATCAATATCAAAAACTGTTTCATTCTTATTCTTTTTTTTTCGTTATAAATATCTTTCAAAATCATCATCGAATATTTTAAAAATACTCAATGATGGTTATATATAAGTACATGAGCAAAAGTCTCCCGTATTTTAACTCGTCTTTTTTCTACTCATGTACTTCACTAGAGCTTAAGGCTGTGCTTTTTTGGCTACTAACTCTAGCATTTGTTTTTCTACTATTATATCAAAAAACTGTTTGATGAATTTGTATTCAGAAGGTGCATATATTGGCTTTTTCAACTTCAAACTATTGACAATTTGAATACTACCATCAGCTATCTTTCCTGGTATAAAACGGAAAACTCCACCATTCTCTCCTAATGCCATATTTATCGGCTTAGGCAATTCATCAAGGACGTAACCTTCTGGCAAATAGATATTAACGATAACTTTTTTAGATATAAGATAGCCCAAATCAATCGGATATGCTCTTTCTTTGAGTTTAAAAGGATTTTCTTCATAACCTTCGCTCAACATAGGATTTACATATATCATATCGCCACCAACTTCTGCAAAGTCAGCAATCTTAAAATGAATTTTCTCTATTAATTTTTCATCAACATCCTTTTTATTTTTAAAAACAATAGAATCAACTTCTATATTTGGAATGTCTTTTTTAATTCTGTCTTGCAAGTACTCTTCTTCTGTTTGAGTGTTAATTTTGTTGCGTTGATTAATCGCTGCATACCCTCCGTAGTACGTAGAAATTGTACCTTTAGCAGCACCATTTTCATCCAATTTTAGAATAATTTGGGTCATTTTAGTAAACTTTCCAGATTCAATAGGTATCCATTTGCCTGCATTTCCTGCCATTAACCACCCTTTTTGATTCAAGCATTTAAAATCAGTATATCCAAATGGCATAAACGACTTAGTCGCATCTAATAATTGCGTTTTACCTCCTACGATTACCTGTACAACTACATAATTAAATTGTTTCAAAATAGGATAATATGAATTCGGTCTTCCATGTCCTCTTGTACTCAAAAGAACAGGATGTGCATTAATACCTAAATGCTTCAACATTGCTAACAACATCAAATTTTTCTCTCCAACACTTCCACTATGTGATTTTAAGACTTCTTTAGGTTTTCGCATAGAATAAATTCCATAATTTCCATTCCACTTAACGTTATTTTGTACAAAGTTAAAAACTGCCTTTGCTTTAGTACTAGAAGACATTTCATCTACATCATGAGACGATAAAAATTCCTCTAAAACAAACTTGATGGTTCTAGTTTTAGTAAAAATTCCTCCAAAATCTTCATCCTTCATCATTCTTTTCTTCGTATCTTCCCAAGTAGAAAAGAATTCTTTTGTTACACCGTTTGGTGGATCATAAGATTTTAATTGCACTCGAATTCGTTGCCTGTAATCATCCATTGTTGTAATAAATGTCTCTTCTTTCAAGGCAGGTACATTATGCATTTCAAAAAGATAAACCACACCTTTAATGCTGCCTATCTCTGTTCCCATATTGATATTTATATGTTTACTTGTTTCCACATCAAATGGGCGTGTCACTTGTTTTATCGTTATATAATTAAAAAAATTAGGAACTTTTACTTTATAAGAACTCCTACGAACAGGAATATCTTCCTGAAAATAAAAGTCTTCTAACTGAATAATACTCTTTGATTTCAACGAATATCGATACTCTATTATAGAACCAACTTGTACATTCGGAAATGTAAATTTCTTCGTAGATACTTTCTCTGCAACATCTTCTGTAAAAATATTTTTGCCTTTTACTTTTGTTTTTTTCACTTTCCCATTTTCCAAATTATAAGTAACGGCTTTAATACTTCCAATTTTCTCTTGTCCTTTATATGAGTAATACGGTATTTCTATATTAGCGTAATCCAAACCTGCCTTATCCAAAACCTTAATTCTGATATGATAATCATAAACCATTACATCATCATCACCTCTTATTTCATATTGAATACTAACGTGTTTCTCTAACATTACAGCCTCAGCTTCTTCATCTAGCTTGTAGGTTGTCATTTCCAAATCATCCTTATCAATTTTTCCAAATTTAACTTTGTTTTTACTTTGTGCAGTGGTTGTCTTGACAACGAGCAAACACAAAAGGAATAGAAATATGTTTTTCATCTTAAATTATTTATATTAAAAATTGTTATCTATTTCACAAACTACATCATCCAAACGAGTCGCTATCCCTTTTTCTGATGTAATTAATAGTTATTTCTTTCTATGAAAGCACAATAAATGCATCATTAAATTGCAATTTCCAAATGCTTATTAGTAATGTACTTATCAGTTATTTATGATATAATTGATATGCTAAAAGTATTAAAACTTGCTTACTAAGGTATTTGATTTTCAACCATTTATTCTTGAATCAACTTGAGAATGTTGTTTTTTTTCAAAAAATTATTTCCTCAAATATCACAAATTAAAATAAGTACAAATAAGAATACTTATATCTAATTTCATTTTAATAATGATTATTATAAAAAATCTTCTTTTGTATAAATGTTTTTCTTTGCATATAAATATAAAAGTATTTTTTTTGAGGCAACAGATTATATTATTGAAGAAAAAAGAGAGAGTTGTATTCTCATTACCGGTAATAATGAGAGATACAGGGAATGGACCTGTGAGATATGATTATTTTAAGAATACTGTTAATGTATTGATAACTTGTGGTTTCAGGCAGTTTCAGATAGCCAACCTGGGTGCTGTTGGATTATTTAATGATGCAGACGTCATTCTCTATGCCGATTTTCCCTTATATTCTCTGAATCCACTTTCTCTAATAAAACAGCGTGAATTGGGATTTCAACAACAAACCCTGTCGCCAGAGGATGACAAGGAGAATCTGCAGAAATTGCTTACTGATGATACGGACTTGGTTCTTTATCAGG
>CAKZLT010000120.1 GCA_937127195.1 uncultured Saprospiraceae bacterium | reverse complement strand
ATCTTTTGCCGATTTGGGAAGTGGGCGTTGTCGCTAGTTTGTATGGAATAAGCAGTTGGAATATTAATCCTGAATTTTTTGATGAAGAATTATATCAGCAAATTCCTACTTTAAATACCGTCGAAAAACAACTGAAAGTAACGATTAATATGTTACACACGATGGGCAAAACCGTCGGAATGGACGTTATTCCTCATACCGATCGTTATTCACAAATTGTATTGGTCAATCCTCATTTTTTTGAATGGTTGCAACGAAAAGACCTAAAAATTACCAATCATCAAGCGAATCTACATGAAACGGTTCAAACGTTAATCTTAGACTTTTTAGAAGAAAAAGGCAGCGCGATTGCTATTAATTATCCTAAAAATAGAGAGGATTTCTTTTATGATTTTGATGAAAATAGCAGGTTATTAGCCCTATTTGGAGAAAAAACAAATTATGGTGGTCGATTGAAACGACGAAATGAATTGATACAATATTTATATAATAATGGCTTTGAACCTGTTCCTGCAACAATGGCTCCTCCTTATCGAGGTTTAAAAGTAAGTGATGAAACGGCAAAAGTTATTGATCAGGATGGTCGAATTTGGCGCGATTATGAGATAACAAAACCTCAAAAAATGTCGCGCGTATTTGGTCCTTTGACTCGATTTAAATTATATGAAAGGCTAGATAATAATCAAAATTGGGCAATTGATTTTAATGAACCTAGACCCAACGTTTGGAAATATATCAGTGAAAAATATAGTCAAATTCAATCAGCATACAATTTTGATTTCATGCGAGGCGATATGTCTCATGTTCAAATGCGTCCTGATGGTGTGCCTCAAAAAATGGAGGAATATTATGACGTTTTAAAGCACATTAAAAACCATATTCAAACTAGAATACCTTATTTTGGATACTTTGCAGAAACTTTCCTTGCGCCAGCTAATGAAATGGCTTATGGCGACGAAATTGATCATTTAGAGCATTCAGACGCAGAAACCACTTTAGGAGATTTACAATCTTTACCTGTTGATACGGCTGAATTTCAACAACGATTTCGGTCTTATTTAGATATTTTGGCAACGCGAAGAGTTAGCCCGAATTTTACGATAATGACCGCAGATAAAGACGATCCGCGTTTTGATAAGTTCTATTTAAATGGAAATGAAGCCCGTTTTTTCATGAGTTTATTCTTGAATAATATGCCTAGTTATATGGGTTTAGGTTTTGAATGTAGAGATATTCATATTGAAGCTGCACCAAATGAGCATTACACCAAATTATATGTTTTTCAAATTGATGAAGGCGCAAAAGCCACGAAGGGGAAATATATTTGGGGCAAAAATATTGAATTATTTCAACGGATTAATCGAATTCGCATTTATACAGAACAAGTTTTGCCGCTTCTTCAACATGCAAAAATTCAATGGCATTTATTCCCCGATTCAACAGGGTTTCGTAAAACGATTGCTTGGTCTATTCAAGGCGAATCGACTTACCTTTTCGTTGTTCATTTGGCTTCCAAAGCCCCAGCGATTAATATAAAAATCCCATCAATAAGTATTGAAAATGACTTAACCTTAGATTTTTCTACTTTAGATGATGTCAATCCTAATGATGAAATACTTTCATCTCATCATAGTTGTTTTCATATCCATAGATTGGATCAAGGCGAATGCAGGGTTTATAAAATTAATTAATGTAGGAGATACAATTGAAGAATGAAAAAAATAATACTTTCACTCATACTATTGACCATTACATTTAATGTGGAAGCACAAAATGATTGGTCAACAAAAATTACTCAAAGCCTTTGGGATAAGCAAAATGATACAGAAATTCAGTTTTTTGTTTATTTAAAAAAACAAGGAAATATTCAAGTTGCGAAGCATATTAAAAATAAGGTTGAAAAAGGTACTTTTGTTTATAATGCTTTAACTGCAATAGCAGAACGTACACAGAATCAACTCATTACAATTTTAGAGTATGAGCAATCAACTTATCAAGCATTTAGTATTGTGAATGGAATTTGGGTGAAAGGTGATTTTGAATTAGTTAAAAAAATGGCTAAACAGCCAAATGTAGCTCATGTTTTTTATAATGCACCAATTAAAGCACTTGAACCAGTGGAAATTGATCGAAATCCAAGTAACCGACTAAGAACGGATTCAGTGACTTGGGGAATTGATAAAATTAATGCTAATGATGTTTGGGCATTGGGGCATCGAGGACAAGGCGTTGTAATTGGTGGGCAAGACACGGGTTATAGTTGGGAATTACCCAATTTAAAAGCAAAATATCGCGGTTGGGATGGTTCAGTGGCTAATCATAATTACAATTGGCATGATGCCATTCATGAATTTAGCCCTTTAGGCGATTCGATTAATAATGATTGTGGATTAGATATTTTAACGCCATGCGATGATATTGGTCATGGAACTCATACAATGGGAACGATGGTCGCGACAGATACAAGCGTTTTATTAGGAGTTGCGCCTGATGCTCAATGGATTGGATGCAGAAATATGGAAGATGGTTGGGGCGCGCCAAATACTTATTTGGAGTGTTTTGAGTGGTTTTTAGCGCCAACTGACTTAACAAATCTTAATCCAGATCCAGCAAAAGCGCCTCATGTTATTGCTAATTCTTGGGGATGCCCGCCAGAAGAAGGTTGTGATACTAGTAATTTTGTTTTGTTGGAAACAGCCGTTAATAACTTGAAACTAGCTGGAGTTGTTGTGGTCGTTTCTGCGGGAAACGATGGTTCAGATTGCAATAAAATTATGAATCCAGCGTCAATATATGCAAATAGTTTCTCCGTTGGGGCATTGGCTAAAAACGATACAATCGCTGGTTTTAGTAGTCGTGGTTCTGTTACCTCGGATGGAAGCGGGCGTTTGAAACCTAATGTTGTTGCACCAGGACATCGAGTAACTTCTTATTGGACACAAGGAAGTGGCGCGAATGGATTTTCTTATTTAGATGCGAGTGGAACAAGTATGGCTGGACCTCATGTAGCTGGAGTAGTAGCATTGATGATTTCGGCAGATTCGACTTTAGCTGGTGATGTGGATCGAATAGAAAACTTATTAGAACAAACTGCGATTGGACGAACAACCGATCAAAATTGTGGCGGAGTTTCGGGAATGAGCATTCCAAATAATACTTATGGTTATGGTGTAATTGATGCTTTAGCGGCAGTTAATCAAGTCATTAGCTCTTCTGGGGCAAGCCGATCTA
The DNA here is from genome assembly GCA_937127195.1 of uncultured Saprospiraceae bacterium. GTDB lineage: Bacteria > Bacteroidota > Bacteroidia > Chitinophagales > Saprospiraceae > CAKZLL01. The sequence goes on along the minus strand of CAKZLT010000120.1, from coordinate 1,572 downwards.
TAACAACGGAGGCAAAAGCAACGGTTTTTCCAAATCCATTTAACAATCAATTTTGGGTGAAATTATCAGGTTTTAATGGTCAAACACATTTTGAAATGTATAGTGTAACTGGTAAGTTGATTCAATCTCAAAATTGGACTATTTCTACTAATACGCTGCAAAGTATCGAAATGATTAATTTACCAATTGGAGTTTATTTTTATAAAATATATGATGGGCAATCAAGTGTACAAGGGAAATTAATAAAACAATAAAATTCTTGATCTAATTGTTAGAATAACGTAAAATTGATGGATTGCGAGAAGAGAAAACTTGAATAGTAGCTCTTCTCGTATCTTATTTATAGCAATATTTAAAAAAATATATATATTGCCACAGTAGGGCAAAGGCATACCTTTGCTCTACCCGATTTTTAATAAAAAAAACTACACACCATAATGAAACAACTATTATCATTGACACTAATATTATTATTTGTTAGCTGTCAATCCTCAAAAGTTAATTTAAAAAAACTAGATCGGGCGAATCCAGCAACTGTTGCAACTGCGGTTTTAAAATCATTTAAGAAGAAAGATTTAAAAACCCTTCAATTTTTGGCAACACCTCAGCACGAGATAGTTATTAAAAAAATGATTTTGAGTGATGAAGCTATTAAAGAACAACATTTATTTACTGGTTCGCAGTGGGATAAAATCAATAATTGGAAAGGAAAAATTAAAGAAGTTCGTTTTTCAGATGATTTACAAACAGCCTATGCGATGTTTTTTAGTGAAGAAAATGCTAAAGATTCAAGCGAAATCACAGTAGTTAGGATGAATTTAATTAAAAAAGAATGGAAATTTGATAATATTATCTCTTATACCCAAAAAAGTTTTAATACTTTAGGCTATATTATGGAATAAGAATTAGTTGATGTTATATTTTTATAAAGTGTTGATTATTAATGATTTAAATTTTGAATTTGGTTGTTTATTGAAAAAATATAAAATAAAATTAGGGGAAAACCTCAATTGTTTTGCGTGATTTACCTAAAGGTAATTACGAAATATTCGCTTTTTGTGACAGTCTATTACTTGTATCTTGCAGACATATTAAAAACAAGAACAAATTAAGCAGAACAAACATAAAGCAACACAACATGAACAATCTAAAATTTACACTAATCATTTCAATTCTAGTTTTAACTTCTACTATTTTATTAGGTGAAAATGGTCCAAAACCTGTTCCGTTTGATTTTTCAGGTTATACGATTGTATTACAATCGGCCGATTTTGCTTTAACAGATGATAATACTATTTTTAGTACGTTTGGAGATATTCGTGTAACTAAAGTGAATGGAAAATATTTTTATCTCCTTGGAGAATTTAAAACAAACAATTCTGCAAGTGATTTTTTAGAAAAAGTAATAGAAAGTCGTTTTCCTACTGCTTATGTAGTGGTTTATGAAGAAGGTGAGATGCTTGGCGTTGAGTAGTGAATTGATTGAATGAGTTGTTTTTAATGATCTGCGATTTGGGAAAATTTCCTAAATAAAAAAATGGAACGCATCGTAGTACAAGGGCATGCCCTTGT
>CAKZLT010000119.1 GCA_937127195.1 uncultured Saprospiraceae bacterium | reverse complement strand
CATCGCTCTAGATTTCCCTAAGTTAGCATCATTAAAATACTGAACCGCACGATTAAAAGTTACCTTTTGATATGCTTCACGAAGTTTAAGTGATTTGTTAGGAATCGCTTCCAAAGTCTTGATTGCGTCACTGTAATTTTTTGTTCTTAAAAACACGTTACTCAACAACTCTTGTGATTCTCTATAATTTGCAGAAGTTTTTGGAACAGCTCTCAAACCGTTGATTGCTTCTTTATCATCCTTCAAATCATAACTCAATTTCGCATAATTGAACTGTGATTCTGCTTTCACATTTCTATCATAACTCATTTGACTAGCCGCTTTGAAAGCATTTCTAGCTGATAATTTATCTTTTGTTTTCAAATGACAATCCGCCAAATTATACAAAGCATTCTGTCCAAGGCTTGACTTCAAAGCTGTCAACTCCTCAAAATTCTTAATCGCTTCGTTGTATTTTTTATTCTTGTACTGCGTATAGGCTACCTGATACAAATCCTCTTCGCGTAATCGACTAGAACTATTAGAAAACTCTTCTAAAAATGGCAACGCTTTCTTGAAATTCTTTTTTTCAAAATATGCTTGACCAACTAATTGATTGATTTCACGACGATTTTTGATGTTATTTCTTTGTAATTGTCGCTCTCCATAATTGATTACTTCGCCATAATTCTTGTCTGCAAAGTAAATTTGAGTATTATAATATGGTATAACGTGACTATATTTTTTAGAATTTTCGATGCGCTTGAAACTAGAAATAGCTTCTTTTCTATCATCTTCTAAAAATGCCGTAATACCATAATAATAATTAGCCGCGTCGTAATATTTACTGTTTTTCACTTCCTTCACGCGTTTCAATTCGTTTTGTGCTTTTTTGTATTTTTTATCTACAAAAAAAGCATAGCCCGTTTTGAAAGCAATCTCTGTTATTTCTTCATTAGTTAAACTTAGCGCATCTACTTTTTTATAGTATTTTACTGCTTTTTTATAATTCTTTTGCGCATAATAATAATCTCCCAACTCCTTTAGAGCTTGATTAGCTACCGTACTTGGTGAATATTTTTTAATAAACGCCAATACTAATTCTTCTCCGTCAGGGCGTTCCAAACGCATGGCACTTTGAGCAAAACGCAATTCAGACGTTTCTCTCATCATTGAAGGAATTTCTTCATATCCTGCTTTTGCTCGGTTAATTACTTGCAAAAAAGCTTGTTGAGCGGCACTATACAAGCCTTTTTCGTAGAACTCAACACCTTCTTTATAGGCAAGATTAACATCCTTATAGACCATTGTTTGCTGTGCTATCAGGGAACATAATGCCCCAAAAGCCAAGATGGTCGTGATTAATCCTTTTTTTAACATAAATCCTTATTTTTTATCTGTTATTTATTTTAAAAAAAATAAAAGTGTAACCAATACGATGAATCGTACTTTAAAATTAGTTTTAATTATATTTTATCATAACTTTTCAAAACGAAAAAAGACAATCTTATACTATTTTTCAAACATACTCAATATATTATTTTTATTCTTAGTAACGGAGAAAAAATAACTTCGTCATTTGTCGAGTTTTTTTTGGACGTTACTAAACACAAATTAAAGAATTGCATTCAAAAAATATGCTTTTCTAAGGCTTCTTTCTGATTAAAGACTAATAAAAAAGATAACAGTTACATTTTTTTTGTCAAAAACAACTACTCAAACGTTATTAGTATAACCAATTTTTTTATAAAATAGCTAATCTTTGTTCAATCAATTATATGAAAAACAAGTCCTACTTCTCTTTATTTTTCATTTTTTTTATAAGCCTAAACTCTTCCATAGCACAACTCTATTTTGGTCCAAGTATTACACATACTTCGACTCAAGAGTGGAATTCGACTAGTGAAGAATACACAACCAATGATTTTAACTTTTCGTTATATTATCAATTTAATTCCCTAACAGCCACCAAATTATCCGTAAGTAACTTGATACGACAAGGAGATGGCAGAAGTACCGAATTTATTAGGATTCCTGCTATGATAGAAGTGACCATAGAAGATATTGCAATTAATGACCAACAACTTTGGCGGTTATATTTTGCGATCGGTGCTTTCATGGCTTTTCCTGTCAATACTGATACCGATAAAGGATTAATTGATTACTTTTCGTTCGGGACGATTGGTGAAATAGGCATGGCTTTTAACTTCTCAAGAGGAGCTTTTGCCGTTATTGGCTATCGAGGAGGTGTTGATTTTGATGCCATTGCTCGCAGTGAAGCAGCTCAACCTCAACGCTTTGCAGATTCAGGCATTCACCTTGGCTTTTATATGCCGTTTTCTATTTTTAGAAGAAAGACATGGTCAAAAAAAGAACCTTACTTATAAATCACAAAAAGACCATGAGATAAACTTCATGGTCTTTTTGTATTAAATTGTAATTAGTAAATCGTTATTAGTTGCTTAGCTAGGTATAGATTCGCAAAATTTTAAAATTTTGGCAAATGTTCTTCGACCTTATTCCAACAATTTGTTATATTCCCTCGAAATTTTTAAAACAAATATCGTTTTTTTCCAAAATTATACCTAAACCCTGCCGAAATAAAGAATTGATTGTAATCATAAGTATCTATTTCACTATTCTCATTTCTATAATTAACATTTACATCTATCGTAAAATTATGTCGAAGCATATAACTCGCCATAAAATCAAACATCAGAATATCAGAGCGTACACCTTGAGCAATCGCTGTAACGTCTGTTTCTCTATCTCGATAAGAATGGAACAAATCGCTTCCCCAATTAGAACCTAGAGTATCTCGACCAATACTTGCTGCCATTAATCTAGCTTCAAACAGGAATTTGTCGTTGGGCTGATAACGTAATATTCCGACAAACTCACTAAAGTTTGCCCCTAAAGGATGTGCCAATGCCTGACTTTGATGCGTATAACTAGTCGCCGAATCGAAGTGTGTATAAGTATAAGGTCTTACCGAATTGTACTCTAGCTGTAAATCTAAATGATCAACACCAAACATATCAATATACTTCAAACCAAGCTGACGAGAAAACTTATGCGCCCAAGAGTTCGGGTTACTAAAAAGTTGAGAAGAATGTAATTCATCAATTCCTAATTGCCCATATAAAGAAAATCTTTTTAAGAAATTCCACTTAAAATCCAAGCCCGCAAAAGCATTATCTGGACTATCTAAAGCTCTCTCAGCAGAACGATAAAAGATAACAGGATTCAGATAGTTTAATTCAAATCCATTCTCTCGATTTAGTACAACAGCTTCTAAAATACCAACATTTAAGTTTTTGAGAATATTAACACTCAAATGATGTGATACATAATATTTTTTAGACAAATCACCAGTAATTGTATTATTAGGTGAAAAACTACGCATTTCTGCAAAAATATTTTGATATTCAAATGCACCAAATTTGGTATTCAATTTCAAATACAAGTAATTGTCTGAAAAGTCTGATAAAAACAATGAACGAAAACCATTTCCAATCACATTTTTACCATTCCCAAATTGCAAACGCATATTTTTTGTAATATCAAAATCAATATAAGCCTCCGAATTAAAATAATCGTAAAGGCTATCTAACGAACCATAAGTGTTATTCCCTCGAAATTGATTCTGTCCAGGAATGGCGTTATTATCATTAATATACCTACGAAGAAAAGCCTGATGTCTATC